>NZ_JARHZJ010000013.1 GCF_029258205.1 Clostridium sp. | reverse complement strand
TGGTGCAGAAAAAGGCCACAAAATGCGGCCCTTATGCTGTTAATCTTTTTCTACCTTTTTGTCTTCTTCTCTTTAAAACATTTCTTCCAGATTTAGTTTTCATTCTCTTTCTGAAACCATGCTCTTTACTTCTTTGTCTTTTTTTAGGTTGATATGTCATGAACATTTAAATACACCCCCTTCAACCAATATTTTATTCTAGTAAAAAGCTAAAAACTTTTTACTTATTCGCTAATTTAGGTTTTACTGTTTAATTATATCTTTCAAGTAGCCCTCTGTCAAGAAAATAACTCACTTAAAGATTTGTTAACTATACCATATTTTCTTTTTAAATATATAAATAATTGTTTATACATTAAACTAGCTTAAATTATTACATTAATGACTCTAAAAATATATAAACTATATTATACTAAAACTTTCTATTATTTTATCCAAAATTTATTAAATTACTCATCTACTTATTAATCATAATTACATTAATTAAGAAAGCTTCTTTAAATCTTAAAAGTATATAACTATGCATTATATGCTTTAGATTAGTTTATTTAATAATAACTAAACATAACTTTATAAATATATTTATAAAGTTATCCACATATAAATAACAATCTGTTATTAACTTTTTACATTTATATTTATATCATTGTTTTTATAATCTAATTTATCATTATTAAATTTAAATATATATTGTTTTAATTTTAATTATGTAAAAAAATTAAAATTCCAAAAGATATTGCACCTAATATTTATGTTTAACTTTTAATCTTTTTACTTAATTCTAAATCTAAATAAGTTTTACACAAAATAAGTTATCAACAGCTGTTATTTTTGTGGATAACTTGTTGAATACAACTATATCTTTATGTTATCATATTAGTGCATTGTGAATAACTTTATTTAATATAACAACTTATCCACACTTGTGAATAACTCTGTTGATAACTTGTATATTATTCTTATTATTTTTTATTTATAATCTTTACAATCCTTTTATTTCAACGATTTTATATATTCTAAAGTTTCAACAAGAACTGTTTATATTTCTTGTTGATAATTTTTTTATAATAAAATTTATCCACATTATCAACAGCCTGTTAATAAATTTATTCACACCATGTAAAGTAATAATCTAATATGTTAATTATATGTGCATAATTAAAAGTTAAAATCATTTTATGATCGGAGGATAGAAGATGGATGCCCAACTAAATAATCTCTGGGAACAAGCATTAAACATAATAAAAGGAGAAATCTCTGAAATCAGTTTTAACACTTGGATTAAAAGCTGTACTCCTATATCAATTTCTGATAACATATTAAAACTTTCTGTTCCTAATGAATTCACTAAAGGGATTCTAGATACGAGATACAAAGACTTATTAATTCAAGCTCTAAAGATAGTTACATCTAGAAAGTTTAAAATAGAATTCTATCTTGAAGCTGATTTAGAAGAAGAAAAAGAGGAAAAACAGAAAGAAGAAAAAAAAGAGAATACAAATGATGTCGATGGATCTATAGTTGTAAGTGATGAAATGTCAGCTACATTAAATCCTAAATACACATTCCAATCCTTTGTAATAGGTAATAGTAACCGCTTTGCTCATGCAGCCTCTTTAGCAGTTGCTGAGTCACCTGCTAAAGCTTATAATCCACTATTTATTTATGGAGGAGTAGGACTTGGAAAAACTCACTTAATGCATGCAATAGGACATTATATTCTTCAAGAGAATCCTAAAGCAAAAGTAGTTTACGTATCATCTGAAAAATTTACTAATGAACTTATTAATGCTATTAAAGATGATAAGAATGAAGAGTTTAGAAATAAATATAGAAAAGTCGATGTTTTATTAATAGATGATATTCAATTCATAGCAGGTAAAGAACGTACTCAAGAAGAGTTCTTCCACACTTTCAACGCTCTACATGAAGAGAATAAACAAATTATACTATCATCAGATAGACCACCTAAAGAAATTCCTACATTAGAAGATAGGTTAAGATCTAGATTTGAATGGGGTTTAATAGCAGACATTCAACCACCTGATTTCGAAACTAGAATGGCAATACTAAAGAAAAAAGCTGATGTTGAAGGTTTAAATGTACCAAATGAAGTTATGGTATATATAGCTACTAAAATCAAATCAAATATAAGAGAATTAGAAGGCGCACTTATAAGAATAATAGCTTATTCTTCTTTAACTAATAGAGATGTAAGTGTTGATTTAGCTTCAGAAGCACTTAAAGATATAATATCTAATAAAGAAAGTGCTCCAGTTACAGTAAAAACTATTCAAGAATCCGTAGCAAATTATTATAATTTAAGAATAGAGGATTTAAAATCTCAAAGAAGAACTAGAAATATAGCTTATCCTCGTCAAATTGCTATGTATTTAAGTAGAAAACTTACAGATATGTCTTTACCTAAAATAGGTGAAGAATTTGGTGGTAGAGATCATACTACAGTAATTCATGCTTATGAAAAAATTTCTGAAAATTTAAAGACTGATGAAGGTCTACAAAGTATGATTAATGACATCACTAAAAAACTGACTCAAAAGTAATTAACAAAGTACATAATAACTGTATATTATCTGTGGATAACCTGTGGATTATTATGTTTATTATTTTTTACCTGTTATTTCATTGTGGATAATTGTTCACAGTAATCTACAGTTTATCCACAAGCAAAAAATCTCTGTAAGCATTGGTATACAAAGCTATTCAATGTTTATCCACAAATCCACAGGTACTATTACTATTATTATTATATTTATTATCTATTAATATATCTATTATACAAAAATTCACACTGTGTATAACTTATGTGAATAAGTCCTAAAAGGAGGGTTTTTATTTTGATATTTACATGCGACAAAAATAAATTACAAGAATCTATAGCTATAGCTCAAAAAGCTATAACAGGAAAATCAACAATGCCTATTTTAGAAGGTCTATACATAGAAGCTTCTGAGAATATAATAACAATAATAGGATCAGATAAAGATGTTAGTATAGAAACTAAATTTGAAGCTGATGTCATTGAACAAGGAAAATTAGTTGTTGATGCTAAAATATTTGGAGAAATTATAAGAAAGCTACCTAATGATAAAATTAAAATAGAAACAGTATCAGAAGAAGCTATAAGAATAACTTGTCAAAAATCTGTATTTGATTTATTACATATGAATGCAGAAGATTTCCCAAGCTTACCTAAGATAAATGAGAACATGATATTCTCAATAAACCAAGGAATCCTTAAAAACATGATAAAAGGAACTTCTTTTGCCATAGCTCAAGATGAAACTAGACCTATTCTTCAAGGTATATTATTTGAGATTAAGGACTCTAAATTAAATTTAGTGGCTTTAGATGGATATAGATTAGCAATAAGAACTGAGAATATAGATACTAACAATACAATTAATGCTGTTATACCAGGAAAAACACTTAATGAAGTAGCTAAGATATTAGAAGATTCAGATGAAATAGTTAATATAACATTTACTCCAAATCACATATTATTTAATATGGGAGATACAAAAGTAATTTCAAGATTACTAGAAGGTGAATTCATAAAGTATGATGCTTTATTACCAAAAGAGCATAAATTACAAATTGAAGTTGATAAACAAACTCTTCAAAATGGTATTGAAAGAGCATCTCTTATGGCTAAGGAAGGAAATAGTAATTTAGTTAAGTTTGATATAACTGATGAAAATATAGTAATAACATCTAATTCTCAATTAGGAAAAGTTAGAGAAGAAGTTACTATTAAATTACTAGGTGATGAAATTCAAATTGCATTTAACTCAAAATATTTATTAGATGTTTTAAAAAATATGGAAGAGGAAAAAATAGAATTAAGAATGACAAGTAGCATATCTCCATGTATTATAAGAAATAAAAATAATGATTTATGCGAGTATTTAGTTCTACCAGTTAGAATAGCAAGATAATTTAAATTAGATTTTTATAACTATGGTGAGTTTAGTATTACTAAACTCACCATAGACTATTTTTTTGAAAGGAGAAACAATGTGATTTTTAAATATACATTGTGTGTATAATTATGCAAGAAGTAAAAATTAATACAGAGTTTATAAAGTTAGATTCATTTTTAAAATGGTGCGGAGCAGTTAGCTTAGGATCAGAAGCTAAAATGTTCATAATGGACGGAGAAGTTTTAGTAAATGGTGAAATATGTACTCAAAGAGGAAAAAAATTAAGAGTTGATGATACTGTAGAGTTCAATGGGGAAATTTATAAGTTAATTTAAAGATACATAGCCTAAAGAACATAAGAATATGGTATAATTAAAATAGGTGTTTTGGTATAATTAAAATAGGTGTTTTTATGTATATAAAAAGTTTGCAATTAATTAATTATAGAAATTATGAAAATTTATCAATTAAGCTTTGTCCTAATGTAAATGTCTTTATAGGTGATAATGCGCAAGGTAAAACCAATGTAATAGAAGCTATATATTATTGTGGATTTGCTAAGTCACACAGAACTAATAGAGACAAAGAGCTAATAGAGTGGAATAAGGACAGAGCTTTTATAAGGTTAGATGTTCATAAGGATAGATTAGATAAAATCATAGATGTGAATATTTTAAAAGACGGAAAAAAAGCTATTAGCATAAATTCAATAAAGATAAGTAAAATTGGAGAATTAATTGGAACGTTTAACGTAGTTATGTTCTCTCCAGAAGATTTAAAAATAGTAAAAGAATCTCCTGGAATAAGAAGAAGATTTATTGATATGGAACTTAGTCAATTAAATAAAAGGTATTATTATAATTTAGTTCAATATAATAAAGTTTTACATGAAAGAAACTTAGTTCTAAAGAATAAAAATATAAATGAGGAAATGTTAGACATATATGATATACAATTAGCTCAATATGGAGAGAATATTATAAAGGCTAGATTAAAATATATTAAACAGTTAAACAAATATTCTAAAGAAATTCATAAAGAGATAACTTCAGGAAAAGAAGAAATTCAATTTAAATATATTTCTACTGTAAAAGATTTAGATAATATTAAAGATTCTATGATAAAACTATTAGAACAAAATAGAAAAAAGGATATAGATAAAAGAGCTACGTCTATAGGTCCACATAGAGATGATTTTAATATATATTTAAATAATATAGATGCAAAGATTTATGGGTCACAAGGTCAGCAAAGAACTAGTGTATTAACAATAAAATTTGCATCTTTAAAAATAATAAAAGAGATGACAGGTGAATATCCTGTGTTATTATTAGATGATGTACTGTCAGAATTAGACTTTAATAGAAAAAGATATATTTTAACATCAATAAAAAATATACAAACAGTAATAACATGTACGGGAATAGAAGATCTAACTAGTTATTTAGATGAAAACTCAAAAGTATTCAGAGTTATAAATGGATGTGTTCAATGTTAAAGGAGGAGTATTTGTGTTTTTACACTTAGGAGAGAATGTAGTAGTTCCAGTTAAAGATGTTATAGGAATATTTGATATACAAACTGCCATGTATAGTTCAGATACTATACAATTCTTAAGAATGGCTGAAGAGGATGGATTTGTTGAAAGAATTACAAATGAAAAGCCAAAATCTTTTGTTATAGCTGAGATAGATAAAATGAGTAAGGTATATCTTTCGCCTATTTCATCATCTACATTAACAAAGCGTACAGATATTAATTATAATCCTTAAATTTTTGAATTAAGATAAATTTGAGGTTATTACTAAAGATTTATTTTTAAAAGGTTTTATAAAAATAGGATTGCCAAATTTATTTTGGGAAGGGTTAACCAATAGCCTTTAAATTAATAGCTCTTAAATAATACTTACATTAAGTGTGAGGGATTGAAGGAATTTCGATTAAGTTGTTTGAGATTATTCACGGAAGACCCTATAAAAGTTAAATTGCTGCTATATAGGAGGAGTTATATGTTGGAGCAAAACAATCAAAATTATGATGCAAGTCAGATTCAAGTTTTAGAGGGACTAGAAGCTGTAAGAAAAAGACCAGGAATGTACATTGGTAGTACTAGTTCAAGAGGTCTTCATCATTTAGTTTACGAAATTGTTGATAACAGTATTGATGAAGCATTAGCAGGATACTGTAAAAATATAAAAGTATACATACACAAGGATAATTCAATTACTGTAGTTGATGACGGAAGAGGTATGCCAGTAGGAATCCATCCAAAGATGGGAAAGCCAACTGTAGAAGTTATAATGACAGTTCTACATGCCGGAGGTAAATTCGGAGGAGGTGGATACAAAGTATCTGGTGGTTTACATGGTGTTGGTGCATCTGTAGTTAATGCTCTTTCAGAATTATGTGAAGTAATTGTAACAAGAGATGGATATATTTGGAGGCAGTCTTATAAAAGAGGGGCTGTACTTACAGACTTAGAGAAAATAGGAGAAGCTGAAGGGAATGGAACTAAAGTTCACTTTAAGCCTGACCATGAAATATTCGAAGAAACTGAATATGATTTTGAAATTTTATCACAAAGACTTAGAGAGTTAGCTTTCTTAAATAAGGGAATAAATATAACTCTTATTGATGAAAGAGATGAAGAAGTTAAAGAAGAAGTATATCATTATGAAGGTGGTATAAAATCTTTTGTAAGTTATCTAAATAGAAATAAAGAAGTTTTACATGAGGAACCAATTTATGTAGAAGGTCTTAAGGATGGAATTTCTGTAGAAGTTTCTTTACAATATCATGATGGTTTCAATGAAAATATATTTACTTTTGCTAACAATATAGATACTGTTGAAGGTGGTACTCACCTAGCAGGATTTAAAACTGCTTTAACAAGAGTAATGAATGATTATGGTAGAAGATTTGGTCATTTAAAGGAATCAGATAAGAATTTATCAGGAGATGACATAAGAGAAGGTTTAACTGCTGTTGTTTCTGTTAAAATATCTGAGCCACAATTTGAAGGTCAAACTAAAACTAAGTTAGGAAATAGTGAGGCTAGAAGTGCTGTTGATTCAATTTCAGGAGAAGGAATTTCTATTTTCTTAGAAGAAAATCCTGAGGTTGGTAAAATTATAATAGAAAAGGCTTTATTAGCATCAAGAGCTAGAGAAGCTGCAAGAAGAGCTAGAGAGCTTACAAGAAAATCAGTACTTGAAAGAAGTTCATTACCAGGTAAGCTTGCTGATTGTTCATCAAAAGATCCTAAAGAATGTGAAATTTACATAGTTGAGGGAGACTCAGCTGGTGGATCTGCAAAGCAAGGAAGAGATAGAAAATTCCAAGCTATATTACCTTTAAGAGGTAAAATAATGAACGTAGAAAAGCAAAGATTAGATAAAATTTTAGGTTCAGATACTATAAGATCAATGGTAACTGCAATTGGAGCTGGTATAGGACCAGAGTTTGATATAGAAAAAATAAGATATAATAGAATAATAATCATGACTGATGCTGACGTTGACGGTGCTCACATAAGAACTTTATTGTTAACATTCTTCTATAGATATATGAGAGATTTAGTTGAGCGAGGTCACGTTTATATAGCGCAACCACCACTATATAAAATTTCTAAAGGAAAACAAGAGAGATATGCATACTCAGATGCTTCTGCAGATGAAATAATAGAAGAGTTTGGTGGAAAGGATAGTAGTGTAAGTGTCCAAAGATATAAAGGTCTTGGAGAAATGAACGCAGGACAACTTTGGGAAACTACTATGGATCCAGAATCAAGAATATTATTAAGAGCAGATATTGAGGATGCTATGGTAGCTGATGAGATATTTACAATTCTTATGGGCGATAAGGTAGAGCCAAGAAGAGAATTTATTCAGAAGAATGCTAAAAATGTTAGCAATTTAGATATATAGTACTAATATGAGGTGAAGTACATGAGCTTAAATGAGGGAAAAGTAATACCCATAGATATAAATAAAGAAATGAAAAAGTGCTACATAGATTATGCTATGAGCGTTATTGTTGGTAGAGCATTACCAGATGTTAGAGATGGTTTAAAACCAGTTCATAGAAGAATTTTATATTCAATGCAAGAATTGGGACTATATCCTGAAAGAGGATATAGAAAATGTGCAAGAATAGTTGGGGAAGTTTTAGGTAAATACCACCCACATGGTGATTCATCAGTTTATGATGCATTAGTTAGAATGGCACAAGATTTCTCATTAAGATATATGCTTGTTGACGGACATGGTAACTTTGGTTCTGTTGATGGAGACTCAGCAGCGGCAATGAGATATACGGAAGCTAAAATGAATAAAATAGCTTCTGAAATGCTTAGAGATATTAATAAAAGTACAGTTGATTTTACTCCAAACTTTGATGGTGAGGAAAAAGAACCAGTTGTATTACCTTCAAGATATCCTAACCTTTTAGTTAATGGTTCATCAGGTATAGCTGTTGGTATGGCTACTAACATACCACCACATAACTTAGGTGAGGTAATTGATGGAACCATAGCACTTATAGACAATCCAGAATTAACAAGTTTAGAATTAATGACATACATTAAAGGGCCAGATTTTCCTACAGCAGGAATAATAATGGGTAAATCAGGAATAAGAGCTGCTTATGAAACTGGAAAAGGTAGAATAGTAGTAAGAGCTAAAGCTGAAATTGAAGAGGAAAATGGAAGACACAAGATAATAGTAACTGAGCTTCCATATCAAGTTAATAAGGCTAAGCTTATAGAATATATTGCAGATCTTGTTAAGGATAAAAAGATTACTGGAATATCAGATTTAAGAGATGAATCTGATAGAGAAGGTATGAGAATAGTTATAGAACTTAAGAGAGATGCAAATCCAAATGTTACATTAAACCTTTTATATAAACATACAAAAATGCAAGATACATTTGGAGTTATAATGCTTGCTTTAGTTGATAATGAGCCACAAATATTAAACTTAAAACAAGTTTTAATTCATTATATAAACTTCCAAAAAGATGTTATAACTAGAAGAACTCAATTTGAGCTTAATAAAGCTAAAGACAGAGCTCATATATTAGAAGGATTAATAATAGCACTTGATAATATTGATGAGGTTATAAATATCATAAGAAGTTCTAAGACTTCAGAAATAGCTAAAAATACACTTGTTGAAAGATTTAGTTTAAGTGAAAAACAAGCTACTGCAATTTTAGAAATGAGACTTAGAAGACTTACTGGTCTTGAAAGAGATAAGATTGAAAATGAGTATAATGAGCTTATGAAGTTAATTGATTATTTAAATGCAATCTTAGCTAGTGAAGAAAGATTATTAGAGGTTATAAAAGAAGAACTTCTAGAAATAAAAGTTAAGTACTCAGATGAAAGAAGAACTCAAATAGAAAAGCAAGAAAATGAAATAGATATAGAAGACTTAATACAAGAAGAGGATGTTGTAATAACTCTTACTCATACTGGATATATTAAGAGAATATCTTCAGATGTGTACTCAGCTCAAAAGAGAGGTGGTAAGGGAATACAAGCAATGACAACAAAAGAAGATGACTTTGTTGAAAATGTACTTGTAACATCAACACACTCAAATTTATTATTCTTTACAACTAAGGGTAAGGTTTATAAGATAAAGGCTTATGAAGTACCAGACGCAGGAAGAACTGCTAAAGGAACAAATCTTGTAAATATATTGCCATTAGAAGCAGATGAAAAAATACAAACTATTCTTTCATTTAAGGATGTTCAAGAAGATGGATACTTATTTATGGGAACTAAACTAGGAATAGTTAAGAAGACACCATTAAAAGATTTCAAGAACATAAGAAAGAATGGATTAATAGCATTAAACCTTAGAGAAGGTGATGAACTTCTAAAAGCTAAGATAACATACGGAGACGCAGATATTATATTTGTAACTCAAGATGGTAATGCTATAAGATTTAATGAAACAGATGTTAGACCTATGGGAAGAACTGCATCTGGAGTTAAAGCTATAAGCTTGAGAGAAGGCGATGTTGCCGTTTGTATGGATATAGCTGTAGAAGACGAAAAATTACTAGTTGTTAGTGAAAATGGTTATGGTAAGAGAACTAAAATAGAAGAATATAAAGTTCAAAATAGGGGTGGAATAGGTCTTATAACATATAAAGTATCTAATAAGACTGGTAAAGTAGTTGGTGCTACTGTATGCAAAGAAGACGATGAACTTATGCTTATAAATAACCAAGGGGTAGCTATAAGAATAAATGTAAGTGATATTTCAGTTACAAGTAGATCGGCAATGGGAGTTAAACTTATGAGAACTCTAGAAGATGAAGCTGTTGTAACTATTGCTAAAATCTCTGGAGATACTAATGAAATTAAAGAAGAAATAACTTTATTAGAGCAATCAGAAGATGCAAATGAAGTTGTAGAAGAAGTAGTTACTGAAGTTAAAAATGAAGAAAACTAATAAGTTTTAATTGAACTCTGGTGCTTTTAGCATCAGAGTTTTTTTGTTTAATGAAAACCACTCGCTATGCGAGTGTGTTCAGATGAGCTTTAGCGATGTAATAAAAAACCTCCTTTTGTTAAAATGAAAATAGGTTCGCAGCCAATTTCCGTAACAAAAGGAGGTTTTAAAATGGATACAAACAGTTTAGCACATACAAAATTGAATTGTAAATATCATATAGTTTTTGCACCAAAATAAAGAAGGAAAGAAATATATGGAGAGAAAAAACAAGAAATAGGAAAGATATTAAGACAACTTTGTGAATGGAAAGGAGTTAGGATAGTCGAAGCGCATGCTTGCGTAGACAATATACATATGATTGTTGAAATATCACCTAAAATGAGTGTTTCAAGTTTCGTTAGATTTTTAAAAGGTAAGAGTAGTCTTATGATTTTTGAGAAGTTTTCAAATTTAAAATATAAATATGGAAATAGACATTTTTGGTGTAGGGGATTTTACGTTGATACTGTGGGGAAAAATAAGAAGGCAATTGAAGAATACATAAGAAATCAAGAGCAAGAAGACATGATAGCTGATTAAATAAGTATAAAAGAATATATGGACCCTTTTAAG
>NZ_JARHZJ010000104.1 GCF_029258205.1 Clostridium sp. | reverse complement strand
ATTTAAATACATCTCATGTTAAGGTTCAATACTTGTAAAATAGCCATATCTTTATTTTTATATTTAACTTTAAGCTAGTTATTTCAATACTTCTCTTACTATTTTACCAGTGTCTTACTTAAATTTAAAGCACTAATATAAAATTGACTTACAACCTAGTTATTTCAATGGCTCAAATATAATTTTATATAACTTTAGGTTGGTAAAATTTTAGTTCTATTATTTTTAAAACTATTTTAATTGTTATAAAATTAAAATTAGTAATATTATTTATTTTTCTTTTGAGGTTTAAATTTAAGTACCGTATAACTTAATAAGCTTAGTGTTACCATATATATTGGAAGTATTAAGTATGACAAACTCTCTATGTTATAGCCTACTAAAATATTTATTACACTTTGAAATGGCAATGTTGTATATAAAGCAAGCCAAAACATCGTTGGAAATATATCTGCATCAGGTGCACTTGCTATTGAAACAAAAAAATCTAAGTTTAAAAGTATAAATAAAAGTAAAAACATAATTATTCCTAAAAAAATTAATACGGATTTAAATTTCACTTTAAATAATTTTATTAGCACTAAAAATAATAATGTAAATATAATTAAAACCCATAAATAATTTTTCAATTCATTATAAAACTCATGTTCTACAATCACTCCAGCAACTATCATAGCAACAATAGTAGTAATAAAGTATATTATTAGTATTTTACAAATTTCTTTTATATTTATTAATTTATTCATTTAAACCTCCATACCCCACTACTTAATTTTATAATTTAATTATTCAATACTTTATATTCTTATTATACATAATTAGTAAAAACCTTCTCTTTTATTTACTATTTGTTTAAAATTTAGTAAAATATACATATAGTTTTATACATAATTTATGGTTATAAAAAGGGGGCATATTTATGATAATAATAACTAGAGATAACTTACTTGATGTTGTGAGATCTTACAAAATAATTATAGATGATACCTATTATGGAAAGATAAAATGTGGTGAAACAAAGCAAATAAATTTAAAGAAAGGGGATCATACAATTTATCTAAAGATAGATTGGTGTAGAAGTCCTAAATTAAATTTTTCTATTTCAGATAATGAAACTATATTTTTTGATTGTGGTAATTATATGAAGGGTTGGAAACAATTTTTGTTCCCTCTTTATGTAACTTTCCTTAAGAATAAATATTTATTTTTAGAGGAAACTAATAAAAAAATATCCTAGTGTGAAGTTAAATTATAAACTAAAAGGGCATGTATCAAAATAAGTTTTATTTGTTATATTTTGATACATGCCCATTTTTATTATTTTGTGTATTAGTACTTTTAGTACTTTTATAATTTATATTTAATTATGAGATTTAAATCTATTGGAAATTTAAGAAGTTTACTATTTATATTTTATTATAAATTTATATTTCCTTAATCCACATCTAAAATTTTAGAAAAGTACTTCTTACTTCTCTTTGCTGCAATGGTTATTTTGAAGGGGCTTTTGTCATAGCCTTCCACAATAATATTGCCTGATTTATCTCTATAATCTACTTGTATATTTTTAAAGTAGAAAATGTAATAGCCAAGTATAATTCCATCCTTAAAGGAGCCTGTTGCTCTGCTTAGAGCTTCATTGCCAAGGGCTACAGTGTTTTCACTAAGGTCAAAAATTTTTCTTCCTTTTCTAGTAGTTTCTGTTACAATTACTCCTGATAAATTAGTTATAAAAGCCCAAAGACAAATTATTAAAAGTATAACAAATAGGAGTATATTGTTAGTATGTCCACTATTTCCAAGTTTTTTGGATATGTCTATGATTCCAAGAGAATCTAAAAATAGGCTTGTATATGTAACTATTGAAAATAAAATACCTAAAAGTACCATTGAAATATCCTTAAATTTTGGAAAATCTACCTCTTCAAGTTTCTTTAGTTTTATTAAAAGGGCTAAAGAATATTTTACTCTATTTAAAAAGGCAATATTTAAAACTCCTATTAAGATTAAATTCATGAAAAATATTATACTAATTTTATGCATTAAAATGCTGCTTACTAAAATAATGTCTATGATTATTATATTTGCCAAAATATATAAATTTATTTTTTTTAAAACTATGCATCTAAGAACTCTCTCTTATATAATCAACTATTTACTTACCCAGCTCATCATTATTAGTATAAAAATTTGATTTGCTAACTCCTTGTTATCTAAATATACTGTAAACTTAATTTTTTTATTATTGTTAATCACAATATTTAAATCTTTAATCTATACTTTATTAACATTATATAACAACTTTGTTAATAAGTTAAGTTTATCCCTATTTATAAACAAATAAATTTCCTCTTGCTTTTGCTTAATAAATCTAATTATTTAACTACTAAAACATATAAGCTTTATTTTGTTCGTATATATCATGAATTTAATTTTTAGAGTTATTTTTTATCTTCTACTTATTTTTTGATTAATCTCTTCTATGGAATCTTCCTCATATTCTCCAAACCAGTCTTTTAGTTTGGCTTTAGCTTGCTCTTTTGCTTCATCATCAATGTAAAAGGCTACTGCTCCAAGGGCAGGTATTAGAAGTCCTAAGTCATCTGTGTATCCTACAATTGGTGCAACATCTGGAAGGAAATCTATAGGAAAGATAAAGTATCCTAAAACACCTATGATTATACTTTTTGCCCACTTAGGAGTTGTATCCTTTTTTAAAGTGTAGTATAACAATAGGCATGTATAAACTACCTTAATTCCAGCTTTTTTAGCAAATTTTCTTAATTTATCAAAGAAGTCCTTATCAGAAAAGAATTTTGAGTATTTTTCTAAATTTATTTTACGCTTTTTACCCTTAATCTCAACTTCTTCAATAATTAGTTCTTTATTCTCTTCACTCATACATACTCCCTCCTTTACAATATATAATACTCCTAATGTTATGTTTCTTTCAATATATAGTGACTTACTTTAGTTTAATTGAAAAATTCCCCTAATTTACACTACTTTCTTTATCTTTGATTTTGAAATAGCATAACATAATAGTCCAAATATAGTTCCGCTAATTGTCCAAACAATTACTTGTTTTAACTCTACATTAATTGGATAACCTAAAATCCATGGCCAAAGATATGTCATTACAAAAAACATAAATATTCCCCATTGTATTGCTGATATTACACATTGTTTCTTTAATTTTTTAATTTCCATATTGTAAGTATACTCATCATAAACCTCTGTTTCATAAGCTCCACTTTTTTTTAACTTATTTAAAATATAACATGAGTTCCCAAATTGAAGAAAGGTTAAGGCAAATGTTCCAAATGTTAATCTATGATTAATTCCATCAAAAATAAGACTAATTACTATGCAAATTATAAGCAAATATGATAAGTATAAATTAGCTGTTGCAAGAGTTTCATAAATTACTCCTTGCTGATATTCATCTCTTTCATCTAAGTAACCTATATTGTGCTTTAGAAGTGTTTTTTCAAACTTATTCATCCTCGTGTACCTCCTCATTAACCCAAAATAACGTGTTTAAATCAGTTCCTAATGCCTTGGCAATCCTAATACATAAGTCTAGGGATGGATTGTATTTTTGATTTTCAATTAAATTTATAGTTTGTCTTGCAACCCCAACTTTTTTAGAAAGTTCTAACTGTGACATATTAGCTAAAAATCTATATTGCTTTATTTTATTCATCCATTCACCTCAATTCTATGTCATATATATATGACTTTAATAAAATAATACCATTGTTTTTTTTGTATGTCAATTATATGCAACACTTCAAATTTAATGATATAATAAAAATTGTATAAAAAATATTATTGTATAAATTTAGTTTTTAGCATATAAATTATTTTTCAATTAGCATATAAATTATTTTTCAATTTAATGTTAAAACAACTTATATAGAAGGAGTTTATTATTTTATGGTTAAAGAAAAAAATTTAGAATCTAATCGTCCACTTGTATTAGCGATAATGTTTCTTATAGATTTTTTTAT
>NZ_JARHZJ010000094.1 GCF_029258205.1 Clostridium sp. | reverse complement strand
CCTCTACCTAACACCAATCTTAAGATAAATTTTATATTTTAATTTAGTAGATTTCAACCTTAAACTTAAAAAAAATTGTAAATATTTTTGTGAAATTCTGATTATTCATAATATTAGTATAATAATTGACAATAATATACTTTTATTAATTTTAATTTGTTAAAAAACGTAAAAAACTGACACCAATTAAATACTGGAGTCAGCTTTAAAATTATATCTATTTTTCATCTTATACCTTATAAGTATAACATTTGAAATAAAAATATTATTTTATCCCATAAATAAATATATATGACAAGTAAATACTGAAGCTACTTGCATAAAACATAATAATGAACCTACTATTATTCCAGGAATATATGGATTATTACAATATTTAGCTAAACGACGTAGTAAAAGTACTGCTACAGGAAATACTGGTATTGCATTAATCATATATGTAAAGGTAAATGGAGCTCCAAAAATATTCTGTTGTACTCCTGTTTTTGCAAATAAATAGTATCCAATAAAAGTAATAGCAAATGCAGGAATCATATTCATAAATGCAAAGAATAAATCATTTATGAATGTTGGTTCTTTACCAATTTTAGAGTAGTAAGCTGAGTTTATAGAAATACTTACAGATATACCAAATATTAAGAAAAATGGTAAATACGTAAAGAATAAATATAAATGATTTAATGGAATTTCACGCATACCCCATAAATAAAATCTTAAATCAATTTGGAATACATATTGTGCAATATATAAAACAACTAATACACTTAATATACCAATTACAGATAGTAAAAGTGATTTTAAAAAATCTTTGATTGATATTAGTATTCCCCATGATTTCAAAGTGTCTCCTTGCTTTCTAGCATATAAGTAATATGAACCAAAAGAAGTTATTAACATAAATATACCATTTGCTAATGACCATAAGGCATAAATATTAGTTGTTTGCTGTGGTAAAGTCTCTGTAGCAAAATATCCATATCCTTTTTTAAATATAAATGATATACTTAAAAATGCAAATATACAATTCGCTATAGTTAATACCCAGAATAAAATCTTTCCTTTTTTGTTAGGAGCAGGTTTTAATTGTTTATTATCTTCAGCTTTTAAGCTTGAGAAAAATTTAGTTTTTGTTAATGTAGCAATAGTAAATACACAAATTGCCAATGATCCAAATAATCCCAAAATAGAAGTAAGAGAATATAAATTCCATATTTGCATAGCACCAATTTTATAGTTAGGTGCAATGAATGATTCTTGGAAGAAATCTAAAACAGCAGCTACTGCACCATTTCCCCCTTGTGGCTTAGGATGTATTTCATCTGCCTTTGTAATACTACGAATAACTTGCTTTCCATTCATTTCAGTAGTGTATATATGACCTGGAATCACCTTATCATCTTTAAAATTACTAGGATCTTGTCCAAAACTTACGAAAGATTTAGCTTCATTGGAATCCAGGAATTTTTGTGCAGGAATCGGCTCTCCATTTTCTCCCTTAGTATTAAAAAAAACATGATCATAATATGTATAATAAATTCCTACATTACGATTACCATAAATATTTGCCCAGTTTCCTTTTTGATCTGCAAACATTGGATCACTTGAAACTAAATAAACTGCAGATATCAATGGATTTCCACTCATATTATCCAACATGACACTCATATTTGTAGCATTTCCTCCCATTGAGTGTCCAGCTATACCTATTTGATTTAAATCTACATAATCTAATTCAGATACATATTTTACCGCGGCATAAACTCCATATGCATCAGCATTCATATCAGTAAAGAATGTTTCATAAGATGTTATATCAGAAGCACCATGGTTTAACATGTCAGGTGTAACAACTACAAACCCTCTACGTGCTAATTCAAGTGCATATTGCGCATAGCACTCTTTTGTCGTTGATAAACCATGAGCAAATATAACAGCCGGTGCTTTATTCTGTGAATTTGCAGATTTCGGGCTATACACCCTAATACTTACATTATCTCCGGAACGTGTTTGTATAGTAGTAGTATAAATTTTAACTTTTCTAAAGTTACTTAAAAGTAAATTTGCACTAACAGCACATAATAATGTGAAAAGAATTGCTATAAAAAGTCCTTGTTTTGCTGTAAGCTTAAATTTAGATTTTTTATCCATATTTGTCCCCCATATTTTTAATAAATATTAAATTATATTAACATTATTCTTATTAAAATAAATGCAATAACCAAATAATCCCTCCTCTAAAATAATATGAAAAGAATAATGAAAAATACTAATATGAAATTATATATAATTCCAACAAACTATGTAGTTTATTATAATTAATATATTAAAATAATTTATAAATACCAAAGTCATATATCTTGTTAACATCTCGCTATTAACCCATAAGATAACGTATATATATTTCAAAAATTTTATTTATATTTATAAATAAAATTAAAATTAACATTTGATAATCTGGAATATTCAATTAATTAATGGTAATTTTTTAAAATAATTCTAGTTAAATTATAATGTTTTATAAAAACTAATCCTATTATTTTAATTTAAACATTTAATAAATATATAATGAACTTATTTTTGGAAATATATGTCTAAAATTAATTATTGTCTGAATAAAAACGTGAAAATATTGGGCGTGTATCAAAATATAACAAATAAAAGTTATTTTGATACACGCCCATATTATTAAATTACACAAATTATTTTATATCCTCAATTTTTTAAATCAAATAATTATTTAACATATTTTATACTTTAACTTCTTTCTATTTTAACCTTACTTCCACCTATACCTGCCTCTGCTGGTGTTAATATTAATTTAACTGGCACTCTATTTTTTATAGAATCAACATGACTTATTATACCTACAGATAATCTTTCATGATGAAGTCTTTCTAATGAACTCATAACCACATCTAAAAGATTATCATCTAAAGTTCCAAAACCCTCATCTAAGAAAAATAATTCTAAAGGCGCTGTTCCTTTTAGCTGAATTTGTGATGATAGTGATAATGCTAAAGCTAAAGAAGCTAGGAAAGTTTCTCCCCCTGAAAGAGTTGAAGCATCTCTCTCTGCTCCTCCATTTTTATAATCTCTTATTATAAACTTACCATTTTCATCAATCTCTAGACCATAAACTCCATTAGTTATATCCTTAAGCTTTTTAGAAGCCTCTATTGATATATATTTTAGATGATTTGCTGCAATAAATTCTACAAACTTCTTACCTTTAAATAATTTTTCTAAATCACTTAAAAGAGCTAGCTTATTTTCTTGTTTAGCTTTAATCTCAAGTATATCATTTTGTTCATCAAGTTTTTTCTTTATAGACTCAACTTCAGTAATAATTCTAATTTTTAATTCTTGTACTTCCCTTAATTCTTTTTCAATATTATTTTTCTCCTTAATAATATCTGTCCATTCTTCTTCTGTTAAACTCTTGCCATCTAATTTTTTTATTAATAATTCTATATTAGCCCTAACTTTAATCAAATTATTATCATATTCTTCAATAAATATTTTTAACTTTTCCTTTTCATTCTTAGCTAAAATACCCTCTTTAACCTCTAATATAGTCTTAAATCCCTCTTCTTCTAGAGCTTCGTTTACTTTTTTCTCCTCATTTTCTTTTCTAATATTTAGTGAACTTACTCTTTCCTTAGTAACAGCAACTTCTTGATTCATATAAATAAAGGCTTTTTCTAGTTTTTCTTTCTCTTCACTTAGATTTAAATAAGACTCTTCTATATAATCAATTTCTAATTGTAGACTATCTAATAAGCCTTTTATATCTATTTTTTCAATAGATATATCTTCATCAATTAAATCCTTTAAATCTTCTTTAATCAGTCTTTCCTTTTCTCTATAAACTTCTACTTTACCATCTAATAAGGATTTTTTCTCTAAATACTCTTCCTTTAATTTATCTCTTTTTTCTCTTAATTCATCTTTTATCTTATTTAATTCATCTAACTGAGTTCTTAAGTTTCTAATCTCTTTCTCTAATAGATTTTTTTCTTTGTCTTTTTTTAATATCAACTGATTTTCTAACTTAATATCATGAACTTTCAGTTCATTTTTTATGGAATTTAGTTCAGAATTTTTTAAATTTAACTCATTATCTAATTCTTTTACCTCTGAAGCTAATTCTTTTTCTCTAACTATTTTTTCACATAAAATAACCTCAGCTTTATTAAATATATTTTCTAAATTATTTTTTTCTTCCTTTAATTTTTCTAAATATTTCTCTAGATTTTCTTTCTTAAGATTAAATTCCTCTACCGTCTCCTTTAAAGTATTAAACTCTTCTTCTAATGATTTTAGTGTTTCTTCACTAACTTTTCCTACTTCTGCTATAGAAATATTTAATTCTTCAATTTTCTTATTTTCATATTCCAATGTAGCTTCTATTTTTGAGAATTCTAAAATAAGCTCTTTTAATTTTTCTTCTTTACTTTCTAATAAAGCTGTTTTTTCCTTTGATTCTTCTAAATTAATTTTCTCAACATTATTAAGTTCATGGTAAAAAGATCCACAAACTGGACAACATTCCCCATCTACTAAATTCTCCCTAAGCTTATGAGCTAACTCTTCAACATTAACCTTATTTATATACGCCTTAAGATTCTTTACCTCTTTTTCTAATAATAATTTTTGATTTTCAAACGCCTTAAGTTTTTCCTCAAAATTATTTTTAGTCTTTAATGATTCTTCTAAAGAATATTTTATCTCTTTATATTTATTAAGTTTTTCTCTATACTCTCCAAGCTTTATTTGTTTTTCTAAAATAGAATTACTATCACCTGGTGTTTCCTTTAAAAGACTTTCTAATTTATTGCCTATATTAGTTAATTTTTCTAACTCTACTTTTAAATCCTTCTCTGACTTTTCTTTATTTTCTATAAGCTCTTTTATATATTTCTTTAATTCACTTTCTTCATTTTTTTTCTCATTAAATTGTTTATCTAAGCCTTCATAAGAATTTAAAATAAATAATCCACTATTAATCTTACTTTTAAATTCTTCATCAACAAAAAGCTCTTCTTTTCTTTTTTCCTTTTCTTTTAATTCTTCATTTAAAATTTTTTCATTCTCTTCTATTGAATTTAATTTAATATCACATTTACTTCTTTCCTCAAAAATCTTCTTACAATCTTGCTTTAATTTAACACCATCAGACTTAATTTTAAAAAGTATCTCTCTTTCCTTTTCACTTTTTAATAACTTTTCCTTCTTTAATCTTAAATCAGGTAAATTTTCTTCCTTCTTTTTATATATCTCTGCAAACTTTAAATTGTTTTCTTCTTTTAAATTTATAAGTTTCTCTAATTTCTTATTTAACTTAGTAAATTTAAAATCCTCTTTATTTATTTCCTTTAAAATATCTTCAAGATTATTTATAAATACTATTACCTTATCTGCCTTATTTGAAATTTCAACCTTTTCTTTAAAAGTTTTTATCTCATCAATTCTACTTACTAAACTCTTTTCTTCAATCTTCTTATCATAAAGATCTTTTTGTGTATTCCAAACCTTTTCCGCTTCTTCAAACTCTTTTTTTATCTTATTTAATAACTCTTCTTTACTTTTAATGCTTAGGTTAATCTCATTAATTTCTTCTTCCTTTACTTTTAAAGCTTCTTCACTAACCCCTTCATATCCTTTTAATTGTCCTTCTAAGACATTCATCTTATCTTTTTCTTTTCTTATTTCCAAACTAAGCTTAGTAGAAAGATCATCCCCATATTTTCTAAGATTGAATAATCTCTCAAGCATGTTTCTTCTCTCTTTTCCTTCTAGCTTAAGAAATTCACTAAATTTTCCTTGTGGCAGAACAACTGTCCTCATAAAATCATCTAATTTTAGCCCTATGATTTCCTCACACTTTGAAGTTACAGACTTTGACTTTTCCTCTAGTATATTTTCAATTCCATCTGTTATATCAATTATTTTTGAACTTTTATTTCTTATTCCACCACCTTTATTATCTCTTTTAAATTCTCTATAAACTCTATACTTTCTTACTTCTTTACCTGTTATTTGAAACTCATAACTTACATAAACACTATCACAGTTAGTATTTATATAATTTGAGCTTTTTCTTGCGATATCACCATATAAAGCAAGGGTTATCCCATCTAGAATTGTAGATTTCCCACTTCCAGTAGGTCCAAAAATACCAAAAAGCCCTCTCTCTGTTAATTTATCAAATTCAACAACTTGTTTATCTATAAAACTATTTAATCCCTTAACCTCTAGCTTAATTGGTTTCATTGTATTCATCCCCTTCATCTTTAACTATATTAAGTAAAAGCTCTAATAAATCTTTTTGAGGCTTAACCCCTCTTTCCTTTTCATAGAAGTCAGCAAATAATTCATCAAAAGATTTTTCTGAAAAACTTCTTTCATCATTCTCCTCTTCATCTACTGTTATCTTAGGAATAATTTCAATAATATCCCCTTTAAGCTTCTTCATTATTTTTATTTCGTCTTCTCTTATATATCTATCTGTTTTTATTTCTAAATAAACCCAACACTCTCTATCTTTATTTTCTTCGCATTTTTCAATTGCTTCATCTATGCTATCACATTTCCAAACTTCTATAGGCTTATATATATCAAATTTTATTTCATCTATATTTGCTTCTTCATTTGCTTTAACATCTACAATAAAGCACTTTTTTTCAAAACTTATTTCTTTTTTATTATATTGAAGTGGAGAACCTGCATATCTTATCTTTTTATTAGTTCCTGGTAAAATCATAGGCTTATGTATATGCCCTAGGGCAATATATTGAGCTTCTTCTGGGAAACATTCCTTATCAACAATGAAACTTCCACCTAGCTCTATATTTCTCTCTGAACCAGTATTTTCTGCTCCAGTTGCAAAAAGATGAGATACCACTAAATTAATTGTATCCTCTTTAAAATTATCTTTAAGTGAATCAAATAAAAGCTTTATTCTATCACTATAACTCTTTATTCTCTCTTCTGTTTCATCCATTGCACCATATAAAACTTCATTTAATCTCTTTTCACTTGGATATGGAACAGTTAATATTACAGACTTTTCTCCATTTATATCTATTTCAATAAACCCTTCCCCTGAATTTAAAACTTTATTTCTACCATATTCCCCTGCTTCTACTATACTCTTAGGTGTTCCAACCATTATTATTCCATGTTCTCTTGCTAAAGGCCCTGCTGCCACTAATCTTTCTGGATTATCATGGTTGCCTGAAATAACTAAAGTCATCCTTTCACCTTTAGCTGATATCTTTTTTAAAGTATCATAAAACATTTTTTCTGCTCTAGCTGGAGGATTACTAGAATCATATACATCCCCTGCTATAATAACTAAATCTATATTATTATCTTTTACTATATGAACAAAATCTTCTAAAAATCTTTCTTGCTCATCCATACGACTTAATCCTTCTAAATTTTTTCCTAAATGCCAATCAGCAGTGTGAAGTATCCTCATACCAAATCTCTCCTAACACCTTTTTAATTTTAGACTATGTTTTATATAACTATAAATTAAATACTTTCTTAATTTATAGTTATAAATCATCTTCTAATAAAAAACATCTTATTCTATATTATCGCTTTATACTATTTTCCTATTTTTCTGTACCCCTATTTTAAATCAATAATTATCCAAAATAGAAACTTTTCTTTAAATAAGCTTATTTCTAATTTAACCGTTATAAATATTATACTAAACCGAATTTATATTTAATAAGATTTTATCAAATAAATTATTATTTTAAACTTATATTTTTTTATAATCCTTTAGCGTTTTTATTAATAATAATTATTCTCAAATAATTATTAGTATAACTTTTAAAAAAACATATATTTTATTATTAAATTATATAAAAAATAATTATTTTATGAACATAATTCGTAAAATATCCTATTTGATGATGTTATTTTTAAAGAGTATATTAAATTTATGGAAAAGATTTTAAAAACTTTAATATATTAAAATTTTGAATAATATTTAAGAGGTGATTTTAATGAACTCATTTATGATGGATATAAAAAATAATAGTAACGATTTACACTCTGTAGCTGAAAAAACAGGATTCTTAAAAAGATTATTAGAAGGAAAAGCTTCTACTGAAAGCTATGCTGAATATCTTCTTAATCTTTATGAAGTTTATAAAGCAATAGAAATTAACTTAGAAAAATATAGTGATAATAAAGTAGTTAAAGAATTTGCAACTCCTGAAGTTTATCGTGCTGAAGTTATACTTAAAGATTTAAAATTCTTATTAGGAGAAAATTTAAATACAATTAAACCATTAGCTTCTACAAGAGCTTATGTTGCTAGAATAAACGAAATAAGTCAAAATGATCCTGAACTTTTAATAGCACATGCTTATACTAGATATCTTGCAGATTTATTTGGTGGAAGAACAATCTATGGAATGGTAAAAGATTTATATAAAATAGATGAAGAAGGATTAAATTATTACAAATATGATACTCTAAGTGATGGACCTGAAATGAAAGGTTTTGTTATGAACTATCATAATAAACTTAACAATATTGAATTAAATGAAAAAATGAAAGAAAAATTCATAAATGAAGTTGCTAATTCTTATGTTTATAACATAGCAATTTCAAATGAATTAGACTTTGTAAGATTTAATAGATAATTTATACTCATAAAAATATATTATAAAAGGGATTATATCAAAACCTTAAATATAAAACTTATAAATATCTTAAGAATTATTAAATTAAAAATATATAGTTCTTACTCCCAATGTTATATAATCTATAGAATAGCTTGAATATTAAAATTTCTTTAGCTTTTATTTATAAGTTTTGTTAATAAGTCGCTTTGGTATAATCCCTTTTTATATGAATCTATCTTTTAAAATTATATTTCTTTTAATTTAAATATTATACAAAATTAGAGCTATAGATAATCTATAGCTCTTACCTAGTAATGCCACACCATAGTTTTATCAATAAACTATGGTTTTTATAAGGTCTTTTCACCGTATATACTTCCCTAATTTTTAAAAATATAAACATAATTTATTTATATTTTTAATAGTTACTTTATTTACCAAAAAAATTTGATTTTAAGAATAGTATATTTTACAAAAATATAACTTATTATCTATGGACATTCTCTCTTTTTAGTTGATATTTATCGAAATAAACTTTATAATATATTTTACTTTAGTAATAAGTAATATTTTATAGGAGGTTTATTAATGAAGTTCGATCTTAGTAATATGTATGAGAAGCTTTTATCTTGGATTACAAATAATGGCTTTAAATTATTAATTGGTTTAATTCTACTTTATTTTGGATGGAAAATTATTAATAAAGTAATTAAGATTTTAGCTAATGTAATGAAAAATAGAAATGTAGATCCTACCTTAACCTCATTTGCAGAAGCTTTTTCGGAGGTATCTCTAAAAATTCTTCTAGTTGTAACTTTAATGAGCTATGTTGGATTTGATATAGCTGGATTAGCAGCTCTTATAGCCTCAGCAGGTTTAGCAGTTGGACTTGCATTGCAAGGAAGTCTATCTAATTTTGCTGGTGGAGTAATAATTCTTCTATTAAGACCTTTTAGGGTTAATGATTTTATAGAAGCCTCAGGATATTCTGGAACAGTTGAAAAAATAACTGTATTTTATACTCACCTAGTAACGCCAGACAATAAGGAAATACTTATTCCAAACGGTACACTAGCTAATGGTAGTCTTATAAACTATTCATCAAAAGACATTAGAAGAGTTGATTTAGTATTTAGTGTTGGATATGATGATGACATAATAAAAGTTAAAAATGTTCTTTGGGATATTATAAATAAAAATGATTTAATTTTAAAAACACCTGAATCATTTGTAGGTATAAGCCAACATGCTGCAAGCTCTATAGATTTTACCGTTAGGGTTTGGACTAAACAGGAAGATTATTGGAAGGTTCATTTTAACTTATTAGAAGAAGTTAAATTAAGATTTGATAAAGAAAATATTACTATTCCATATCCTCAAATGGATGTAACTTTAACTAAATAAAATATAATATACCAATAAAAAGCCTAAATTAAATGAACAAATAAGCACATTTAATTTAGGCTTTTATCAATCCTACCACACTAAATCTTAAATAATCATCTTAATTTTATAATAACGTTTTCATGAAGTTTTGTCAATATTTTTCAAAATATTGACAAAACTTATTTTAAATATTTTTAATATAAATACTCATCTTTTATATAATTAGTTAAATTATAATTGTCTATAATATTGTTATTACTATCTAAAACTTCTTTATTCTCCATATAAAACTCTAAATTTTCTTTACTAATTATATTAAAATTTAAATCAGCAAAGTACCACATCTCTTTATCCTCTTCACCAAAGTAACTACTTACAGGAATTTCAACAAATTTATAATATATATTTCTATTTATATAATATGGTTTTTCAACATCGAATATTAAACAAGTATCCTCAAAAAATCTTTTTGATGTTTTTATAGGTTTTAAAATATATCCTTTTTTATTACTAAAGTCCTTATTTTCATTATAATTAAGATTTTTATTTTTTCTAAATTGAGTATAGTATTCCTTACCTGAAGACTCAATACTACGAACATCTGGTGAAACTTCATTATTTTCTAAATAAAGATTTAATAGTTCTACTTTCTTTTTATCTGTACTTAAATCTTCTAAATTCTTTCTTTGATTATCACTAAAACTATTTTTATTAATATTTAAATTTATGCTATTTTCTATTTCTACTATATCTTCTTGGATACTTTTATCTTTTAAATCAAGATTTTCTTCTTTTATTATGTTAAGCATAATCTCTGCATTTACTAAATCGCCATGATTAATATAAGTTTTGGCTTGAAACACCTTAGCCTCTAACACTTTCACCCTCTTATGCTTAAATTCCTCTATTCCCCCAACTGATATTCCAGCCATTAAAACACCTATTATTCCTACAACTAGGAATCTCTTCATCTTTATCCCTCACTTATCTACTTTGTATCTTTCTATCTTTTATATTATTTGTTAACCTATCAGTTTCTTTAAACCTTTAAATTTTATTATACTATTCTAAATATTTACTTTTAATAGTAGCATTTCTTAAAATTAATAGTAACTATAAAAACTAATATAATACAAATTTTCAAAATTAATATACACTTATTAAAAAACAATTATTTTATTCTTAATATTTTTTTCATTTTATCTATCATTAGCTATTTATTATATATATATTTATAAAATTTATTATATACAAAAAAAGTTATATTTTTATAACCAAATTTATGTTATAATTAAGTAAAATTTATAGATAATGCTAATTAATCTAATACCTTTCAAAAATTGTTCTTTTTTACCTTTATAAGAATTGTAACAAAATTTATTTGTCCAAATAATAATATAGTATATAGAACTTAGCATAATTTATAAATTTAAGGGCGTGTATCAAAATAACCTTTTATAAACTTGAAAACAGTATAAAGAGAAATCTAGTAATTCTCGGAATATGTTTGTTAGTTTTATTGTTATATTTTGATACCGTCCCTTTTTTATTTAGCAAAATCAAAGTTATCCTCTTTAAACTTTTCCATAAGTTTGTTGCTATTTCTTATTAATCTATTTAACTTTTCATTTTCAGCTAAATTTTCTTTTAAATCAACTCTTATATCTTCTAATCCACTCTCTTTATCTAATAATATTTTTTCTAACTCTCTTATGGTTAAAAGCTCATTTTCAAAAATTCTAGATTCCTTTGCTTCTTCAATAAGCTTTTCTTCTAACATTTTTATATTTTTACTTATTTCTAATTTATTTAGTTTATACTTCCATGTATCTAATGAAAAAAAGTTTTTAATGATCCCTCTCTCCTTAAGACTGTGCTCTTCCGATACCTCTATAAGATTTTTTTGATTAATAAATCTTATATATTCTTCATAAGAATTAAATGATTTAATTTCTTCAGACTGAAGAGCCTTTTCTCTAAACATATCCCATTGAGATTTTATAGCATTTTCAGTATTATCTTTTTCAGCTACGAACTTTCTCTCATTTGTTAATAATAACTCTCTTATCTCTTTCACTTCCTTAAGGTTTTTTTCTAAATTATTTTTTTCAGAAAATATTTTATCATATTTTTCTTTTTCTTCTAACCAAACTTGAACTAACTGATTGTAGTATATTTTTTCTTTTCTTTCTTTTCTTAATATTTTATTTGATATGCTTATTTCCATTACAAAAATAGGCACTAAATTTTCTCTTGAAATTTTAAATTCTTTTAAAAGAATTACTAGTAATAATGGCCCTATATAAGCTCTTAACATATCATGTCTAGTTCTAAATTCAGAAAAATCAAAATCCTTTTGAAATGCTACATAAATTAAAAAAATTGATCTTATAACAAATTCAGAACTCTCGCTTATTCCACAGTCTAATACTGCTTTTAAAAATTCCACTTGATTTAACCTTATATTTTCCTTAATTGCACCTTCAGATATATCTGTAAAATTCATCTTATTTAATATCATTTTCCTTTCATCTAAAGGTATTGTTCTTAGAACTTCATAAATTATATCAGAAACCTTATCTTTATTATCTTCTTCATTATTTATTTCAGATGATAAACCATTAATTATTACTATTAAGTAGTAATTTATTATAGCCTCTAATTTATCTACCTTACCATTAAATCCATTACGGCTTTCAATTATAAAATAAGCTTTCTCAACTATACTATCTAAAGATTTATCAAATGTTTCCTTATCTCCAACTGATGCCACTGGCGTATTAGTAAGCTTTAATAAAATATAATATAACTTTAATTTTAAAATTCCATCAGAATATTTCTTTAAGTCCTCTACCTCTTTTTCAATAAATTTTATAAATTCTTTTCTTTGTGATTTTAAAAATATACTTCTAGATTTATTTAAAAAAATACTTCCTAAACTTAAACTTTTCAAAAAAGCATAGACAACCCTAAGTTCATATCCTTGTAATGATAAAAATCCCTTATAAAAATCTTGATATTTATTATTATTTTCTTCAAGATATTTATCTTTCTCTATATAATTTGTAAGTTTAACTTGAAGCTCTTTAAAACTATTTAAAACTTCCTTAAGCTCTCTCTCTTTTTTTTCTAGTTTTTCTGTAAGCTCCTTCTTTTCCTCTTTAACATTTTTTAAAAGTTCCTCAAGCTCTTCTTGCTTTTTTTCATCATCGCTATTAATCTTTATTTGTTTTTCTAAACTTATAATAAATTTTTCTTTATTTTCAAGAACTTTTTTATCTATTGCTAAGTCACATTCACTCTCTTTTATACTTTCTGGAGTAATAAAACTATAATCTCCATCTAAACTCATCTCTTTAGTTATGTTTTTTAAATACCAAATTAAAATTTCATGTACCTTCTTTAGTGCTAATAATGTATTATTTTCTTCTAAATTGCTATCTATTTCTTTATTAGCACTTTTCTCAGCTTTAATTCTTATATATTCACCATACTCAAGTATCCAACTAGGAACATAATCTTTTAAATTATTTAAACTATTCCTTAAATTAGACTCTTTATCATTTTCTCTTATTATCTCATATTTTTTTTCTAACTTAATTAATAAGTCTTCCACAACCATTCTTACAGCAATATATGTCAAAGCTGCATGAGTATCCCATGCCTTTTCAGCATTTTTTAATAAATCATAATAGTTTTCAATACTTGTTTTTAATATAAAATCAAAATTTGTACTTTTTTTACTCTCCATACTTTCCCCTCTAAGCATATATACTATTTAATGCTTGTTATATTTAAATAAATCAAAAATACCTTTTAATAATACTTGTACTTTTTTATCTTCAAGCTTTTTAAATTTATTATTAATGTATTTTTTATTAGTTTCAAATTTAAGATTAATAAAATCTATATCTTTTTTAACCTCTTCAGTAACAGTTTTGTGTTTTATTATGTAAATATATTCTTCATAACATAAATTTAAGTTAGAAAATGATTTTTTAATTATAAGTATTATAGTTACTATTAAAACCACTCCTAATATTGAAATCACTCTAGTCATATTATTATAATGCTGATTATAATTGCTAATTAAATCCAATATAAACTCGCTAGACATTATACTATTTAAATTTTCTATAGCTATTAATATTAAAAATATTATAAAATAGATTATTCCTAAATACTTAACCCTTATGTACACTAACCTTTCAAAGTTACTTTTTTCTTCAAAATTAACATTGATATTATCTATAGATGAGATAATTTCTCTTATTCCTGACAATATAAAAATCATAGATATTATGCACATAACATATATATCTAATGATTTAGAAAGTCCATATTCACTTCCAAAAAATTTATAACTTATTACTCCTAGTGTGGTATATCCTATTATTATCTTAAAGTCACCAATTATAAATTTCTCTTTTATAATTTTTATCTTTGATATAACAAATATCAAAGATATGACTATTATAAACTTAAATACAACTTCTCTATATAAAAATATCTCATTAAATATAATTTCAAATAAATTTTTATTATTTATTTTAGAATTCATTCTACCTAAGGTATCTATTAAAATAAATAACATTGGAATTAACATTATTAATAAGGATATTTCCTTGTAATTATTAAAGTTCTTCCTTTCCATTATCATGGTAACACCTCCATCCACATTTATTTTATAAATATTTTGTGAATTACTTATTATATTATATACCTTTAATTTTCAGGTTAAAACATTTAAAATATAAAAAAGTTATGAAATAATTACATATCTCATAACTTTTAAAAGATTAATATACAATACTATAATTATTTAAAGTACCAATTAATATACCTTCTAAATAAATATCTCCATTTCTCTTTATGAACCCTCTTTTACCTTCTATATATATAACTCCACTTGGTTTTAAAATCCCTGCATACCTACCATCTAAATATACACAACCATTGGTATCTACTAGCCCCCTTCTATTATTTAAATAAAATTCCTTGATACACAATTTTTCTCTCCTTAACATATATAACCTCCATTATATACTTCTTGTTTTAAGATTATATTATTCCTTAATATTAAATATTACAAAAAAGGCTTAGAAAAAAACTTTTCTAAGCCTTAATAACTATTTATTTTCAATAATTATATCCTTTGGTTCTATGTCACTAATATCTTTAATCTTTCTGTAGAAAGTAAGATCTCCATTAAATAAAAACTTACTCACAATACTTTTATTTATTAATACTATCATAAGAAGTGGCAAACATACTCCAATTATAGTAAACATTATATATCCATAATTGAATACATCCATAAATAAAGTTGCAACTTGTTTATGTAAATACATTATTATAAGAGAATTAGCTCCAATTACAATTAAAAATTTCTTATACTTAAACTTACTAATCTGATAACTTAAAGAAAGTATAAAAATTGTTATGGTAACGGGCATTAATATGTCAAAAATAGGATCTTTATAGTATGAGTATTTTATATTTAAATAATAATATATTCCAATACTACTATTTAATATAAACAAAGCTATTACCCCTATAATCGATAAAATCAATGTAGAAGTTTTCTTAAATATCCTTTGCATATCAAACATACTTATATAATATCCTAGCGCATAGTATGGAAGTGTTATTAAAACAGTATCTAAATTCCAAAATACAAATTGATTTTCAGTTATATCAGTTATACTTGATGGTATAAAATTCATAGAATATATATGAGCTAATATATAACTTAATATACATGCAAAAGCTAACTTCTTAGATGTTAATCGCTTATTTAATTGATCAAATACTATCTTTGTAACAAACATTACAGGTATAAACCAAAATACTCCCCATGTTGCCTTTCCACTATATACATATTTAAGCATTTCATGTATTAAATCACTCAAGGAAAAATTCCCATGATAATACATAATATAATTAAAACTAATATCTATTAGTGAAAATATACAATAAGGAACAAAAAACTTTAATACTTGCTCTTTTATGCTCATTCTTCTTTTATATAACATACCACCTATTATAAAAAAGGCTGGCATATGGAACCAATAAAGATATTGAGCATTTTCAAAAGGTGCATGACATAATACAACACTTATTATAAGAATGCCTTTTGCAATATCTAAATAATCTAATCTTTTCTTTTGTTTTAAAACAGTATTCATATTATTTCTCCTAATTTAATCATTAATCTAATATGGATATTACCACATATTTATATTTCCCATAATTTATATAAATATGAAAATATATTAAAAAATTATAATTAAAAAATAATATCTTAATCTTTAGTCATATTTAATATAATTCTTTTATTTTTAAATTTAATATGAGTTTATAATATACATTTTATAATAAAAAAAACATAATATTATATTTCTAATTATATTATATGTTTAATTATATTATATTTTAACACTATATTTTTAACTTTTTTGTTAATATATACATATATGTATGTTAAAATCTAATATATGCTATAAAATAAAATTTTAATAAATCTTATATTAAGGAGATTTAAAACATGGATAATCAGATATTTTTTCATATTTTTAATGATGAAAAAGATAAATTAAAAACTCAAAGTATAATAAAACTTTCAATTTTTATAGTTTTCTCTATATTTTTAATATTACTAATAAATCTAGCATATAAAGTGCTTATTATAAAAAATATAGAATTTTTTCCTTATAACTCTATGCCAAGTTTCTCATTAAGTTTATCATTAATATTAGGAGCAATGGCATACTTAAGCTCATTAATATACTATTCAAGTACAAAAAAAGATGATTTCTTTATAATATCTTTAATATATATGAATTTATCCGTAGAAGTTTTAATTACTAAAGGACATAATCTAATAATATTTGATAAGTTTATTTTTATGCACTCAATATTTAGGATAATTTTACTTTTTTATATTGCTTTTAACAAAAAAGGAATATCTCCTCTTATTACTAAGCATAAAATAATTACTTCAATATTAGTTTTTTTATTCTCTGCTATAACACCTCTAATTAACTACAGAATTTTTTCTAACAATTTATTTGTTAAAAATGTTTATTTTTATGCTACTTTAATGGCTATACTTATTATTCTTTATATAATCGCTTGTATATTCTTATCAAAAAAATGTTTAGATGATTGTGAATTGATATATTCATTTATAATTGCTAGTATGCTTTTAATATCGCTTAGAGGATTGTATTGGATTTGTGAAATTTTACTTCCAAATTTAACTATCTTAAGAACAAATAATATTATTCTTATTATTACAATATTATCATTTTTATTAGCAATAAGTGGAGTTTTTAATGAAATTACAACTAAAAATAAAAAAAGTGCTTTACTACAGAATGAACTTCAGGTTTTTTATCATTTAGTTGAATTTAATACTAGTTGCTCTATAATTTTATATGATAATAAAAAGAAGGTTATATATACAAATAAAACACTTAGAGAGCGCTACTGCAAAGCAACTAAATTAAAAGATCAACTTAAAGAAGTAGAAAATTTATTTACAAATTCAATTTTTATAGAGGATACTGAAAATAACGTTACTAAATCTCTTTTTGATAAAGGTAACTGGGAGGGCAAACTTATTTTAAAAAATGGTAAAATAGTAAGTGCTTATATACAGATATTAAATGTTGAAAATAAGAATTATTTTGCTATGAATTTAAAAGATATAACTGAAGAATATACCCTAACACAAAATATTCAAAGAAATGAACAATTATTAAGCTGTATAAACAATAACATACAAGATTTAATAATAAGTGTTGATAATAATGGATTAATTACATATATTAATGATTCTGTTTTAAAAACATTAAATTATACATCCAAAGAAATTTTAGGAATGCCTATAATAAATCTTTTAGGAAAAAATGATGAAATATTAAATCAATTAAAGTTAGAAGATGAAGAAGATAGTATTAAATGTAAACTTGTTGGTAAGCATTCATTTGTATATGTAGAATCTATAATTAGAAACTTAAAGGATAATAATGAAGTTCCCTATGGAAAAGTTATAGTTGCAAAAAACTTAACCTCTAAAAAACGTCTTGAAAACTTAACTATAAAGTTTAAAGAAGCTAAGGCTTACGAACAAGTAAGAAATGAATTTTTCGCCAATATATCACATGAGCTTAGAACACCACTTAACATTATATACTCTACAATACAATTATTAAATTCTAAGAATAAAAATGACCCTAAAGACTTTGCTAATTTCTATAATAAATATAAACAAGGTCTTAAGATAAATTGTTATAGAATGCTTAGACTTATAAATAATCTTATTGATGTTAGTAAAATTGAAGTTGGATTTCTAAAAGCTGATTTTACTAATAAAGACATAGTTTTCCTTGTAGAGAACATAGTGTCTTTAGTTATTCCTCATTCTGAGAATAAGAATATTAATATAATCTTTGATACTAATGTTGAAGAAAACATAATAAAATGTGATCCTGTAAAAATTGAAAGATTGATTCTTAATTTACTTTCAAACGCAATAAAATTCACACCAAATTATGGTAAAATATTTGTAAATTTAAATATTTCAAGAGATTGGGTTAAAATAAGCATAAAAGATAATGGAATTGGGATTCCTAAAGAAATGCAAGCATCAATTTTTGATAGATTTGTCCAAGCTGATAAATCCTTAAAAAGAAGAAATGAAGGTAGTGGAATAGGACTTAGTATTGCAAAATCCATTGCAGATTTACATGATGGAAAAATTGAACTTATAAGTAATGGAATAAAAGGCACAGAATTTATAGTATGGATACCAAATGTAAAATTAAACTATACAGAAGAAAGTAATAATTTAGTTGATTATATAACAGATGATAAAAACATAGAATTAGAGCTTTCTGATATTTATGAAATACATTAAAAATATTCATCAACATAACTTTTATCAAATAATTTATTCATTATAAATTTATGAAATATATAAAAAGCTGTATCAATTGATACAGCTTTTTATACAGTACAATTCTCTTTTATCTTAATTGCACTAACCTCATCTCTAGTTAGTGTTTTTAAATTATTATAATTAATTAAGTAAAAATAATTGTATAGCTTTCTTAGCTTATTTAAATAATCATAACTTCTTTCTGGTATATCAAAACTTACTTTAGTCTCATCTCTTTCATCTGCATATTCAATTTTAAAATCATCTACCTGAGGGAATTTTAAAAGTCCTTCAAATGTTATTTGACCTCTTACAAACTGATGCCCAGAACAAGAATATAAGGTTTTTATATTAGGCTGAGTATTTAAAAAAATTATTAAATCCTTTAACTCAACATCTATAGCTAACCTATTATTAAATCCACATTTTTCTGTCTCTTCCTCGCTTAAAAGAACTGATCCTCTTCTTAATTCTCTCATATAATAATTGTATGCTTGTATCAAATCAAAATCCTCTTCTGAAACATCTGAAACCCTTCCCCTAATAAATTCAGGTAAATATCCTTGTTCTCTTTCTAATTTCAAATCAGTTGCTATCTTAAGCGCTTTTAAAACCTCTTCATTGGAATAATCTTTTAATAAATTCTCCATTTTAACTCCCCCTAAATTTTACAAATAGTTAAGCTACTTTTAATAATAAATTGATATATTCATCATATTATACACATTTTCAATTTTATTAATTACAGCTATATCTTTATCAAAATTAGCATATTTATCTATACAAATATTCTTATTATTTCATCAGTTATAACTATATATTTATTAACTAGACTTCATAACTACAAATTTTATACTTTTAATTATTAGTTATATTTTATTATTTCTTCACTTATATATTATTTATATTTTCGACTTCATTTTGTAAATATTTACCATATAATTATTATATATGTTTTTCTCTCAAAAATAAAATAGTATTTTAGTCCATTTATTCAAATTAGATAAAATTAAATCTCATTTTCTTTCATTTTGAATTTAATTGTAAATATTTTACATATTAAATAAAAAAAGAAGTTATACCAAATTATTATTTTTGATATAACTTCTTTTACTTATTATTTATATTAAAAATTATTCTTTTACTTATAATATTTATATTCTAACGTCTAAAAATTCCTTTAATATCTCTTGTTTCACCACTATTAGAATGATAGTTGAAAGCAATCATTTAAAAATCCACACTTACATTCTTTAAACAAACCATTTTATTTAAAATATTAAAAATGATTGTTGCACAAGATGTATATGTTATTTTTTCTCTTATAAGTCAAGCTTTTTATATATTCTTTAAGTCTATTTCCTAATTTACTAAGCTTAAATTCTAATTTATTAACTTTAATATTAATATACTCAAAGAAAAACTTATCTAAATAAAACTAAAAATTAAATTAAATTTTCAAATATATTCTCAATAGATAATAAACTTAAGTTTATTTAATCTTATAATCACAAATTTAATTACTTTTAAGAATTTTAATTTAAATGCTCTTATGATTTTCAATATTTCATATTCTATTAACTCCTTATAAAAAGTCAACAAAATTTACAAATTTAAAATTCAATTCTAAATTGCTCAAAAATTAGATTTTTAATCCTAAAAAACAACAAATATAAATAACTTTATATTCTATATAAAGCTATAAACATCATTAAAATTTAAATTTTTTATGATAAAACCATATACTATTCTAAAGTCATTTTGAATTGCTTAAAGAAGAAAATTACTTTAAACACATCATTAAATCAATATTATATTCATATAATATAAGCTAAAAAATATTAAACTAATTATTCTAAATTTGCTTTAAGCCACTCAAACATAAAATTTGAATCTCCAAAAACAACAGATCTAAATAATTTTACATTAATAAAGTTAAATAAATCATTAGAATAATTTATTAATATAGAGTATCCTAAATTTACTTTTAGCTATTCAATTAAAATAAATTGAATCTCTAGAAACAATAGATTTAATCAACTTTATATTATAATAAAACTAAATACATCATTAGAAAATTATAATTTTTATTTACCTATTAGCTTATTTAGTACACTTAATATTTCTTCAATTTTTTCATCTTTAGATTCATTATTATCGAAAGCACTCTTAACACAATTATGCATATGTTGTTGCAATATCAATTTATTAGCCTTCTTCAATAATGCTTGGGAAGCCATTACTTGATTTGAAATATCTATACAATATCTCTCATCTTCAATCATTCTAATTATTCCTTCAATTTGACCTTTTGCTGTCTTTAAGCACTGTAATGCTTTCTTCTTCTCTGCATTCATGTTCATCGCTCCCTATACATTTCACAGTCATACCCACTGGATAATATGTACTTATATAATACCTCTACACTTCTCTTAAGTCAATATATTTTTAATATTTTGTAAACATAGTTTACATTTAATTAATATAATCAAACTTATCAAAATATTTCTAATAATTTAAAAGGTTATAATTTTATTACTAGAATAGAACTTTTCTTCACTAATAAAATATTTTCTAAATATAATTAACTATACTTCCCCAATAATATATTCTTAATCACTTTCCCTTTTGTTTTAAAAACTAATAAACTACTTATTGTGGATTTAAAATTAAAAATGGTCTATATTAAAACTTTAGTAAAATTATCAATAAAACTCAGAATTAAAAAATAACCAGTAGAATTTTAATTTTTCTACTAGTTTTATTATTAAACCTATATGTTTTATTAATTATTAAAATTGTAAAAGTTATATTTTTAATTACTAGCTGTTTTAATATAAACTTTTTTACTTTTTAACTTGCATATATAATTTAATTTTATACGAAAAAAGCTTAGTGAATAATTCACTAAGCTTTTGGTGGCTCGAGCAGGAATCGAACCAGCGACACGAGGATTTTCAGTCCTCTGCTCTACCGACTGAGCTATCGAGCCATAAAATAAAAA
>NZ_JARHZJ010000055.1 GCF_029258205.1 Clostridium sp. | reverse complement strand
AAGATAAAACATTAAGGTGAGGATTAGAGAATGGATGTTAGAATATATAAAATTAATACAGGCATAACAGGAAGGAATTTTAGTAGTGATAAGATAAGTAATTTTCCTATTGGTGGAAAAACTAATTCTTTTTATTCAATTGGTAACTTAATGAGAGGAATAGAGGATTTTTATTTAGATGGAAATCTTTATTTTATAGATAATGAAGAGGAACTTCATAAGTTTTATAATCCTTTGGGAGATAGATGGGTAGCAAAGAAGAAATATTACATAAGTCATCCTAAGAAAGCTAGAGAAAACTATCTTGTGGAGGGGAATAAGTTTCATGAGTATATATTTAGGGAGCAACTTTGTGAGATAGCAAATTATTTGAATTGTGAGCTTAATATAAATTATTTAAAGATAGAGGTTTTAGAGGGAAATGACTTTTCATCCTATACTAATGTAGCCCTTGAGGAGATGAAGCTTAATAATGAGAGAAAATTAAACTTTGAAAAAGGGAATTTTAATTATGGAAAGGATGCTTATCTAGGAGAAAGTGATTTTAAAGAGTGTAATATTAATTGTGTAGCACAGGTTAAATTAAAGGATAATAAAACTTTAGAGATTAAGTGGAATGAGAAGGATACAAGAGAGTATGAAGATAATCAGGGAGAGAAAAATCTACTTGGCTTAAATAAAGAAAGTGACATTAACAATTTTGAGGGATTTAGAGAAAAATCTTTTGAGGATGGTAAAGGAAGAAATGCTTTAGAAAGTGGAAATTTAAATGGTAAAAGTGAGTTTTTGTGGATAGAGGATTTTAAAGGCTTAGTTAATAAGGTTAAGGAACTTAAGTCTTCTAATAAAAGAAGAAATAAGGAAAACTTAGAAGAAAATTCTTTAAGTAAAGGTGAAAATTCTTATATTTTGGAAATAGATAATTCCTTTGGAATTAGTGAAAAAATAGGGAAAAAGATAGGAGTTAATCCTACTTGGCTTAAAAAATGTTCTTTTAAAATAGTATTTTAGAAAGCAATCTTTACTAATATGGGCTCTACCTCAAAACTTCCATATAAAACTTATAAATAGTATTAAGAGAATAGATGACTAAGCTTTGACTATATAAGAAAAAACCTCATTTTGTTAAAATGAAAATAGGTTCGTAGCCAATTTTCGTAACAAAAGGAGGTTTTAAAATGTATATAAACAGTTTATTACATACAAAATGGAATTTAAAATATCATATAGTTATTACTTTGGAGGTTACAGAATCTTTAGAGTTAGGGTTTTTGAATCTTTGGAAGCGTATAGTGGGTTTGCAGTACGAACCATTCCCTTAAATTCTTTATTAAGCTCTGAAAATGCTAGATTAACTTCATCAGGTATAGAAACATGGGCAATAAAATTTTTACCTTTAGGTCCATATCCATCTGAATTATCAGAAAGTCTTGGAATTTCACCCATTAGAAGAGTTATATAATGGTTCATATCCCACATTCCTAAAATATCATTTTTATAAGTAAGTTCATTATCTTTAAGGATTACTTTTGCATTGTAGGTAGCAAAATTTATAATCTTAATATTACTAGAAACATACTTACGAAGTCCAGCTTCCATTCGGTGTTGCATAGTTGCATCTTGCATGATTATTATGCTATTAAACTCAATATTATTTTCCTTTAATAGGTCTAATAGATATGTAATATTATTACCACAGTTTGTAGAATTGCATTCTAATAAATCTGCTTTTAAATTGTATTTATATTTTAAGTATTCATCAAAAATTTCAGCCTCTGTTAAATTTGAAGTGTCTAAATTTGGAAGTTGAGAATGCATTTTTTTGCGTAGTGTTTCTGTTGTATGACCAGCACCTCCAACAATTACATACTTTTTGGCAATATTATTTTTAATTCCTTCTGATAAAAGATCACCACCACAGAGGATGCTTCCACCAAAGAGTACCATTACATCAGCTTGATCTATGCCATACTTCTTTTTTAGTTCTTCTTTTCTTAAAGAAGTAATGTCTCTTTTTCCACAAAAACTTCCTAGCACATTAATATATTCTGCTATTTTTTCCTTCATAAATTATACCTCCCAAAATAAAATTATCCTATAATAAAAATAAAATTAATTCTGTTATAAGTTCAATTTGATTTTTAGACATTAAAACTCTTCCTTTTTTAAAGGTTTTGTTTTTTTGTGAAATTAAATAAACTTGTCCAATAGTTTATGTTTTTATTATACAGAATTTATGACTTATAATTCCAACAATATATAAATTAAATAAAAAATAGAATACTAGCTACTATGTTTTTATAAAAGTTAATTTATGACTTTAAAAAATTTTTATTGGTGTTTTATATCTTGATTATATACAGAAATAAGAATTTTATACACGTGAAAGTAAAATTTATAATTTATATTTTTCGAAGGCCTTTGTTGCGCTAATGTGGGCATCTTTGAAGAAGAGAATTAGCCAAATAATAAAGGCTATGATTGCATAATATTGGCTTACAAAATAGGAGAAGAGTGCCCCTATAAATAAAATCATTGTCCATAGGAAAAAAGAGTTTCTCATATCTAGGCTTATTCTTTTTTGATCATATTTTTCTCTTTCAGCCTTGGAAAAAGAGTTAAAGCCACTAACAAGTATTGCCCCTTTTTCTTTTAAAATAGCAAAACATATTGAAAAGACTAAGAAAATTATACCTAAGGCTAAACATGCTACCATACCTATATTCATAATACCTATCTCCTTTAAAATAAATTTTTATCTAAACAATGTTTGTAATTAAATATATTATACAACAAAAAATAATTATTAGCTTTTAGTTTCTTTTTTTATTTTCAAAAGGGTTGTATTGCAAGGATATTGCATTAGGCATAGTATCATAACATTAATTGCAGTTAGTATTGTCAATCCATTAGCAACTAATAATTCTTTAAGTTCATAAAGGGTGTCTAATTCTAACATTGTTGTGGCTATTGAATAGCTCATGATAATTTAGTGTGATTGAAACTTTATGGATGATTGAGATGGCTTGTATATTTGGATTGATAAGGAGTTAAAAGATTATACTTTAAGCTTATGGGATTTTAGTTAGATTTTTTAAAGTAAGTGTATAATTGAAAAAAGTTATAAAGCTTTATTTTACATATATTAGTTATTTTCTTGCCTTAAATGAGTATATAATTGAAAAAATTATAAAAATTTTATAGGAAAAGGTTAAAAGAATAAAGAGTAATAAATTTAAAATATTAACAGTTTTGTTATATAATATTAGTAATACTCTAGAATTTTATGGGGGGATTTTTAATGAGTAAATTTTATGATGAAGCAATTAATAAACTTGATTATGATGAAAAACCATTATGTTATTTGAAGTGTTCTCTTTTAACTTTTGTATGCAGAAGAGGATATAGACCAGGGATACTCATTGCAACAAATAAAAGAGTGTTTTTTTATGAGTTGAATTTAGGTTTGGAGCATACAGAAAGCTTTTTATATGAGGATATTTCTTCTATTGAAGAAAGGACAGGAATACTTAAGAAATCTATAGTTATGAATGTAAATGGAGAAGTAGTTAAGATATGTAATATAATTTCTGGAAATGTTCAAAGGTTTATGGATATAGCAAAGGATAATATTAAGGTGGGAAGAGTTTAATGAGAAATAAAAAGTGTAGAAGAATTATAGAAATTTTATTTATATTATTACTAATAGTACCTTCACATAATATTTATGCAAGAGCAGGTGGAGGAGGAGGTGCTGGAGGTGGAGGAGTCGGTAGCTTTATTTCATCAAATAGTAGTAATGGGGGAAATGGATCTAGTGGTGTAGATTTTACATTTATAAAGGAACATAAACTTCTTTTTGGATCAGGAGCACTTTTAGTGGTTTTTGGGGGAGGAGCTTTAATATTTTTAGAGGTTAATAGGCATAGTAAAATTGTTAAGCAGAAAAGTGATAAATTAAAGGAATTAGCATTAAAAGATCCATATTGGAATCTTGTTTATATAAAATCTGTTGTGGAAGATACTTTTTATAGTATTCAGTATGCTTGGAATGATGATGAATATGAAAGAGTTTATAGTTTACTTACAACTTCATTATATAATAAGCATATTAAGGTACTAGACAAGCTTAAGAGTGAAAACAAGAAAAATGTTTTAAAAGATATTCAGTTTAAGGAGTGCAGAATAATAACTCTCTTTGAGGGAGATGAAAAGCAATGTGGATTCATTTGGGTTGAAGTTAAATTTTCTATGATAGATTATATAGTTAGTACAAAGGACAAAAAGAAAATACTAGAAGGAAGTGACATTTCAAACAGAACTGACTTTGAGTATTGGAAGTTTGTGTATATTGAGAATACATGGCTACTTGCAAATATATTGCAGAAAAATGAGGTTGGCTCAGGCTTTAAGAATTTATATAGAGAGGCTGACTTGGCTTATAGATCTAGTAATATGAAGGAGAATTAAAACTTAGGAGGGGTAAAATATGACTATTGATATGGGATGGATACTTTTAGGAGGATGTGTATTTATATTTTTAATTATCACAGTAAGTGAACTAAAAGGTAAAGTTAAATTTATGGAGAAAAGCTTAAATAGGATTGTTGAAAAGATAGGAATTACTGAAATATTAACTAAAGAAGAAAAAGAGGAGTTAATGAAATTAATTAAAGAAGGAAAAGATGTACAAGCTACAATGAAGTTTAGAGAGATTACGGGGCTTGGACTAATAGAATCTAAAAAGTATATTGATAAGTTTGGTGAGGAGAAAATAGAATAGGGTTACATAAATTTTAGATAAAGATAAATACAATAGCAGTTTGTAACTTGAATGTTATTAAAAATCTGATAAGAAATAGAATATGTGAATTAAGTAGAAAAGAGGAATTTAATATTCCTAATTGGTGCGATAATTATATAATGTCTTAAGTTCTTGGAGTCCAGTTGATGAATGGGTTAAGGTTTTAAGTGAAAAACATGGTAATTTAGAGTTTGTATTAAGATTTGAAAATGGAAATAAAATCGTTTTAATGCTAAAATAAAACAGTAAATACAAATATATAAATAGGATTTTTACGCTTTATGGTTATTAAAAAAATATGAGAAAAATATTGTTTTTATATATTTTTAGATTGTGAATTTAGGAGCATTAGGATGAGTGTATTAAAGGATATAAAGGAAAAAGTTATACAGAATGAAATAGAAGAGGTAGGATCTAAAGGCATCATTGAAGATAAATATATTATTAAGAACAGACTTATTGTTAATTCCCAAAGAGGAAATCTTTTGGCGGAAATTAAGGAGAGTTTAAGTGAGTGTAAGAATTTTTATTTTAGTGTTGCCTTTATTAATTTTAGTGGGCTTCAACTTCTTTTGGATTCTTTTAAGGATTTGGAGGAAAGAGGAGTTAGAGGAAAGATAATAACTTCTACATATTTAAACTTTACTGAGCCAAAGGCTTTGGAGAAGGTAAAGAGTTTTGAGAATATAGATTTGAAGATTTTTATTGCTGATAATGAAAAGGGCTTTCATACTAAGGCTTACATATTTGAGAATGAGGATTATTTTAAGATTATAATTGGTTCAGCTAATATAACTCAAAGAGCATTAAAGAGTAATGTTGAGTGGAATGTTATGATTATTTCTAAGAAGGATACTGACTTTGTTAAGGAAGTTTTAGAGGAATATGAGGGAATATGGAGCTCAACTGGGATTGTTGATGATGAATTTTTAGATAAATATAATGAGTTTATTAAAAGGATTAAGGCTAAGCAAATGGAAATAGCTATTGATTTTAGTGAATATCAAGTTATAAAACCTAATTTCATGCAAAAAGAGGCTATGGAAAATCTTGAAAGATTAAGAAATACTGGAGAGGATAAGGCTTTAGTTATTGCAGCAACTGGAACAGGAAAGACTTATATGTCAGCTTTTGATGTTATGGCTTTTAATCCAAAAAGGCTATTATTTTTAGTTCATAGGGAAGATATTTTAAGGAGTGCAGAAAAGACTTATAAAAGTTTGTGTAAGAATAAAAATATAACCATGGGATTTTACACAGGAAATGCAAAGGAAAAGGAATCTGACTATTTATTTTCTACTGTTCAAACCATGTCTAGAAATTTAGAGAGTTTTAAGAGAGATGATTTTGATTACATAGTTATAGATGAGGCACATCATAGTACAAGCCCTACTTATGAGAGAATATTAAACTATTTTACTCCTAAGTTTTTACTTGGAATAACTGCAACGCCTGAGAGATGTGATACTGGAGATATTTTTCAGGTTTTTGATAATAATGTAGCTCTAGAGATTAGATTAAATGAGGCTTTGGAGCATGAACTTATAGTCCCATTTCACTATTTTGGAATAACTGATATAGATACAGTTGATTATAGTGATGTTGATTTAGATAATATTTCTGAGATTTCTAAAAGACTTATGATCAATTCAAGAGTTGATTTTATTATAGATAAAATGAATTTTTATGGCTTTGATGGAAGTAAGCAAAAAACAGTTGGATTTTGTGTAAATAAGGAACATGCCTATTATATGGCAGAGAAATTTAATGAGGCTGGTATTTGTAGCATAGCTTTAACGGGGGATCATTCCATAGATAAGAGAACAGAGGAAATAAAAAATCTTGAAAATGAAAACCATGAATTAAAGGTTATATTTACAGTTGATATATTTAATGAGGGGGTTGATATTCCTTCAATTAATCAAGTGCTAATGCTTAGACCAACTAATTCACCAATTATTTTTATACAACAGCTTGGAAGAGGGTTAAGAAAGCATAAGAGCAAAGAATTCTTAACTGTTTTAGATTTTATAGGAAATCATAACAAGGCCTTTTTAATAGCTTTAGCCTTAAAGGGTGGTAGATATTATGATAAGGATAGTTTAAAGGTTTCAGTTGCTACAAATTTTTCTGATATTCCAGGATGTTCAAATATTCAGATGGATAGAATTGCACAGGAAAGGATATTAAATCAGCTTAACACAGAAAATTTTAATAGCTTAAAGTATTTAAAGGAAGAATATAATGAGTTTAAATCTTTTCTAGGTGGAAAGATTCCTTATGAGCTAATGGACTATGTTAAGTTTGATGGAGCACCAGATCCACTTAAGTTTATTAATTATGGAAAGACTTATCAAGGGTTTCTTGAGAAAGTTGAAAAATCCTATGAAGCTAAATGTCTTTTAGATGAGGATTTTTATAAGGTGTTAAAAGAATTATCAGATAAATTACCTCTAAAGAGACCACATGAATTTGCCATAATCAAGGAATTAGTAAATAAAAGTGAGTTAAATGTAGATGAAGCTTCAAAAGGAATAAGAAAGTATATTCAATCTGTAGATGAAGAAACAGTTAAACATGCCTTTAGAACACTAAACCAAGATTATTATGATTCAAGGGAAAAGAGTAATTGTATTAAATTATTTGATTTAATTGGAGAGAGATTAGTAAAACTAATAAGCTTTGAAAAGATATTGGCAGATAAAAGGTATAAGGAAATAATAGTAGATTTATTAAACTATGGACTTATAACCTATGAGAAGAGATTTGGTAGTGAAAACTATGGAGTACCATTTTTAAAACTATATGAACAATATCAAATGGTGGATGCAGCACTTTTATCTAATTATGAAAAGATACATAGCTCATTTAGAGGAAGTGGATTAATGGCAAATGGAAAGGAATACTTCCTTTTTGTGGACTTACATAAGGGGGAGGATATAAAGGAAAGCATTAACTATAAAGATGAATTCCTAAGTAGAAGCTTGTTCCAATGGGAAACTCCAAACAGTACAGCACAAAGCTCTGAAAGAGGAAAAAATATAATATTTAATAAAGAACGAGGAATTAGTCTGCACCTTTTCGTTAGAAAATATAAGGAGATAGATAGAAAAGTACAACCTTATATCTATATAGGAAAAGGAGATGTAGTAAGGTATGAAGGAGAGAAACCAATAAAAGTAGAGATAGAACTACATAATAAAGTTCCAGAGAATTTATATGTGGAGTTTACTAAGAAGGTTTAGATTTAAAAGCTAAATATACATATGTATTTTTAGCTTTTTTTTAATATAAAACTTTTATGAAGTTAAATGGCTTAAGATAAGAATGTGATTTGACTTGTTTTAATTTTTTATTATTAGGGTAACTAATTTTATTATTTTTTCATGATTTTTATTTGTAGAATATTTTATAGTGATTATGAGTGCTATAATATTTTTGTGTATAGAATTTGTATGCAATGATATAATAAGATACATTATTTAGAAATGATTAAATTATGGCATAGTTCGTTAATGTATCGCACTAGATTGTATGATATGAGATTGTCTGGTGTTTTTAAAAAGTATGGGAATAAAATTTTAGGAGTTAATTTTGAAACATCAGAACCACAAGAAGTTGAATATAGATTAAATGAGTTAATGGATAAATATAATGATATTAGAAAACCAACTATGGAAGATATTTGTAGATTTCATTTAGAATTTGAGAAAATACATCCATTTCAATATGGGAATGGACGAATTGGGATATTTATATACTTAAAGCAGATTTTAGAGAATAAATTTGCTTTTAAATATATGAATGGAGAAAGTGCTATGGAGTATAAAAAAGCTTTAGGTAGTTGTAGTGAAAATAATGTAAAACCTTTAGTTGAT
>NZ_JARHZJ010000108.1 GCF_029258205.1 Clostridium sp. | reverse complement strand
ATTAAATATAATATCTATAAATGTGAATATTATTATATTTTATGACATTATATTTATAGAATAGTATGTTTTATAAACTTAAAATAAAAATATAGATAAATATATTTATTAAAAAATAGGGGGAGTATAGTCATGGTCAATAGAATTGTATTAAATGAAACTTCTTATCATGGAGCAGGAGCTATCAAAGAAATTGTTACAGAAGTAAAGGGAAGAGGTTTTAAAAAAGCTTTCTTGTGTTCAGATCCAGATTTAGTTAAGTTTGGAGTTACAGGAAAGGTTACTTGTATATTAGATGAGGCTAATCTTAGTTATGAATTATATACAAATATTAAAGCAAATCCAACTATAGAGAATGTAAAAAGTGGTGTAGATGCTTATAAAAAATCTGGTGCAGATTATATCATTGCAGTTGGTGGTGGCTCATCAATGGATACTGCAAAAGCCATAGGAATTATAATAAATAATAAAGAATTTGAAGATGTAGTAAGCTTAGAAGGAGTTGCGCCAACTAAGAATAAATCTGTTCATATTATTGCTGTTCCAACAACAGCTGGTACAGCAGCAGAAGTAACTATAAATTATGTTATTACTGATGTTGAAAAGAATAGAAAATTTGTATGTGTAGATACTCATGATATTCCAGTAGTAGCAATTATTGATCCTGAAATGATGCAAAGTATGCCAAAGGGACTTACTGCTGCAACTGGTATGGATGCATTAACTCATGCAATAGAAGGATATATAACAAAAGCTGCATGGGAAATGACAGATATGTTCCACTTAAAAGCTATTGAATTAATTTCAAAACATTTAAGAGGAGCAGTAGAAAATACAAAAGAAGGAAGAGAAGGAATGGCATTAGGACAATACATTGCAGGAATGGGATTCTCAAATGTTGGACTTGGAATAGTTCACTCTATGGCACATTCCTTAGGAGCTGTTTATGATACACCTCATGGGGTTGCAAATGCAATTATTCTTCCAACTATTATGGAATATAATGCAGAGGAAACAGGAGATAAATATAAATATATTGCAGCTGCTATGGGAGTTAAAAACACAGAAAACATGACAGTTGAAGAATATAGAAAAGCAGCAGTAGATGCAGTTAAAAAGCTTTCAGAGGATGTAGGAATACCAGCTAATCTTAAAGAGATAGTTAAAAAAGAAGATATACGATTTTTAGCTGAATCTGCTTATAATGACGCTTGTAGACCAGGTAATCCAAAGGAAACATCCGTTGAGGATATAATGGCTTTATATGAATCTTTAATGTAAAAATAAAATACCCTATTAGATGAATTAATTTCACCTAATAGGGTATTTTTTATTTATTAATAAATAGTTTTTTTATAGTAAGTTTATTTCCTAATATCATCTTATTAAATTAGGAGTTTCCAAGGTTTTTAAATATTGTTTTGGTGTTATTCCTTTATGTTTCTTAAAGGTTTTAATAAAGTAACTTACATCATTAAATCCGCAATTTAAAGCAATCTCAGTAATGGAAAGCTCTGTTGCAAGTAGTTTTTCACAAGCAATTTCAATGCGATAGTAATTTAAATATTCTATAGGAGTTTTATTAATCATTTCATTAAAAAATCTACAAAAATATTTTGGAGACATACCAGAAGCTCTTGATAAGTCCTCAAGAGTTAAAGGGTTTTGATATTCATTTTCTATTAATGTTATAACATTCTTTAATTGAAGAAACCTTTCTTTAGTTTTTTTAGTATATTTATCATTCTTCACATACAATTTATGTTTTAATATAGTTCCTATTAAATAATATAAAGCACCCTGAGTTATAAATTCATAACCTGTATTTTTAAGTCGCATGGCTTCAAATAATGATGTACAGCAATTATTTAAATCTTTTATATTTGAAGGAAGTTTAGGAGCTATAACTTTATTATGATTTACAATGTCATATATTTGTTTTGTGCAGGCGTTATTATCCTTTAAAAGTAATTTCATATCAAAAACTATACATTCATAAATACAATCATTAGGTAAACCACCATGAAATATTCCACTATGAACAAAAATAATATCATTCTTTTTTGATACTATCTTTTCTTTATCTATAAATAGTATAAATTCTCCTTCTAAAATTCTAATTATCTCACATTCAGTATGCCAATGATAAGGCATAGTGTATCTAGAATGATTAGGAGTGACGTGATAAAACTCTATTGGAAAATCGAAAGTTCCATGTTGTTTATTCTCCTTATAATCAAAATACTTCATAAATTCCCTCCTATATAAAAGTGAATATTATTATATTTTTTGACTATTATAACACTAGAAAACGTTTGTATAAATATATACAATAAATTTATAGAAAAAATTAACATAAAAGTTAAATTTTTGAAATTGATTAGGGGGTAATAATTATGGCAAAGAGTAGATTAGTAGGAAAATATCCTGTAATAGGAATAAGACCAACTATTGATGGAAGAAGAGGAGTAATTGATGTAAGAGGTTCACTTGAAGAACAAACAATGAATATGGCAAAGTCAGCAGCAAAGCTTTTAGAGGATAATTTAAAATATTCAAATGGAGAAAAAGTAAAGGTTATAATAGCTGATACTACAATTGGAAGAGTTCCAGAGGCGGCAGCTTGTGCAGATAAATTTAGAAGAGAAGGTGTAGATATAACACTTACAGTTACTCCATGTTGGTGCTATGGTGCAGAAACAATGGATATGGATCCTATGACCATAAAAGGGGTATGGGGATTTAATGGAACAGAAAGACCAGGAGCTGTTTATTTAGCATCAGTTTTAGCAACTCATGCTCAAAAAGGACTTCCTGCCTTTGGAATATATGGTCATGATGTTCAAAATGCAGATGATACTGAAATACCAGAAGATGTAAAAGAAAAGATATTAAGATTTGGAAGAAGTGCAGTTGCAGCAGCATCTATGAGAGGAAAATCTTATCTTCAAATTGGATCAATATGTATGGGAATAGGTGGTTCTATTATAGATCCAAACTTTATAGAAGAATATTTAGGCATGAGAGTAGAATCTGTTGATGAAGTAGAAATTATAAGAAGAATGACTGAAGAAATATATGATAAAGATGAATTTGAAAGAGCTTTAAAATGGACTAAGGAAAAATGTAAGGAAGGTTTTGATAAAAATCCTGAGAATGTTCAAAAAACAAGAGAAGAAAAGGATAAAGATTGGGAATTTGTAGTTAAAATGATGTGTATTATAAAGGATTTAATGAATGGAAATGAAAATTTACCAGATGGATGTGAAGAAGAAAAATTAGGACATAATGCAATAGCAGCAGGTTTCCAAGGACAAAGACAATGGACTGACTTTTATCCAAATTGCGATTTCCCAGAAGCACTACTTAACACTTCATTTGACTGGGATGGTGCTAGAGAGCCTTATATATTAGCTACTGAAAATGATGTTTTAAATGGATTTGGTATGCTTTTTGGAAAGTTGCTTACGAATAAAGCACAAATATTTGCAGATGTTAGAACTTACTGGAGCCCTGATGCAGTTAAGAAAGCTACAGGATATGAATTAGAAGGAGTAGCAAAGGAATCAGATGGATTTATACATTTAATAAATTCAGGTGCAGCTTGTCTTGATGCATGTGGACAGGCTAAAGATGAAAATGGAAATGGAACAATGAAAGCTTGGTATGATGTTACAGAAGAAGATCAAAAAGCAATACTTGCTGCAACTACATGGAATGCTGCTGATAATGGATACTTTAGAGGTGGTGGATATTCATCAAGATTCTTAACAGAAGCTGAAATGCCAGTAACAATGATACGTTTAAATATTGTAAAGGGTCTTGGTCCAGTTGTTCAATTAGTTGAAGGATATTCTGTAAAACTTCCAGATGAAGTATCAGATAAGTTATGGAAGAGAACAGATTATACTTGGCCTTGTACTTGGTTTGCACCAAGACTTACAGGAAAAGGAGCATTTAAATCTGCTTATGATGTAATGAATAACTGGGGAGCTAATCATGGAGCTATAAGTCATGGACATATAGGTGCAGATATAATTACTTTATGTTCTATATTGAGAATACCTGTAAGCATGCATAATGTTCCAGAGGAAAAAATATTTAGACCAGCAGCTTGGAATGCTTTTGGAATGGATAAAGAGGGACAGGATTATAGAGCTTGTAAGGCTTATGGACCAATGTATAAATAAAAAAATTAGCAGGTGATACTATGAAAGATATAAATTTAAAAAGTAAAGTATTAGCCTTTGATTTTGGTGGATCAAGTGGTAGAGCTATTCTTGGAAGTTTTGATGGAAATAAAATTAATATAAAAGAAATTCATAGGTTTTCTAATGATCCTGTATTTATAAATGGAACCATGTACTGGGATGTTTTAAGATTGTTTTTTGAAATAAAGCAAAGTCTTATAAAAGCAAAACAGTTTGGTGAAATTGATAGTATTGGAATAGATACCTGGGGAGTTGATTTTGCCCTTCTAGATAAGGATGGACAGTTAATTGAAAATCCAGTTCATTATAGAGATGAAAGAACTCTTGGAATGGTAGAAAAGAGTTTTGAAAAAATATCAAAGGATGAATTTTATAGTATAACCGGTAATCAATTTATGGAAATAAATACTGTATTTCAACTATTAGCATTAAAAGAAAAGAGATCACATCTGCTTGAAAGAGCAGATGTGCTGCTCCTAATGCCTGATTTATTTAATTATTTACTAACAGGAAAAATGGTTACCGAAAATTCTATAGCATCAACAACACAGCTATTTGATGCCAAAGAGAGAACTTGGTCAGATAAAATAATAAATGCTTTAGGTCTTCCGAGAAAAATATTTACTGAGATAGTTAAAAGTGGAACAGTAATTGGGGGGATATCACAGAAAATATGTGATGAACTTAAAATAAAAAAGTGTAAAGTTATTGCAGTAGCAGGACATGATACTCAAAGTGCATTAGTATCAGTACCAACTACAGAAAAAGATTTTGTGTTTTTAAGTTGTGGAACATGGTCTCTACTTGGAACAGAGCTTGATGATCCAATTATTAATGAAAAATCAAGTAAGTATAATATTACAAATGAAGGTGGATATGAGAATAAAGCCTCATTCCTTAAAAATATTATTGGATTATGGTTAATTCAAGAAAGTAAAAGACAATGGGAAAGAGAAGGAAAAGAGTATAATTTTCAAACTTTAGAAGAAATGGCAAGAGAGGTAAAACCTTTTAAATGCTTTATAGATCCAGATGATCCTATATTTGTACAAGCTGGGGATATTCCTAGTAGAATAAAAGATTATTGCTTAAGAACTAATCAAGAAGTTCCAGAAAGTTGTGGAGAAATTGTTAGATGCATAAATGAAAGCTTAGCTATGAAGTATAGGTATTCTTTAGAAGAAATAAAGGATTGTACTAGTAAAAATTATGATGTTCTTTATATGGTTGGTGGTGGAACTCAAAGTAAATTATTATGTCAGATGACTGCAAATGCATGTAATATTAAAGTTTCAGCAGGACCTATTGAAGCTACAGTTTATGGAAATATAGCAATACAGCTTATGGCAACAAATAAAATAGAGAATTTATATAAAGCACGTGAAATTATAAAAAACTCTAATGATATGAGTTATTATGAGCCTCAAAATTATGAATTATGGGATGAGGAATATGAAAGGTTTAAAAATATAATTAAATCTGAGGAGGGAATTAAATGTTAAAAGGAGTACCAAAAATATTATCACCAGAATTACTTAAAGTATTATGTGAGATGGGACATAGTGACAAGATAGTAATTGCAGATGGTAACTTTCCAACAGAAAGTATGGGAAAGGACTGTATAGTTGTTAGATGTGATGGACATGGAATTCCAGAGTTATTAGATGCAATATTAGAAGTATTCCCACTTGATACTTACGTTCAAGATCCAGTGAATTTAATGGAAGTTATGAAAGGTGATAATGTTAAGACACCTATTTGGGATGAATATAAAAAGATAATAGGAAAGTATGATGAGCGTGGTAGTAATACTGTTTCAACTATAGAAAGATTTAAGTTTTATGAAGAGGCAAAAAAAGCTTATGCAATAATTGCCACAGGAGAAAAAGCATTATATGCAAATGTTATATTACAAAAAGGTGTAGTAATTTAGTAAAAGACATAGAATGGAGGGAATTATTTTGGAGAATATTGAAAAATTAAAATACATGGAAATAAGAGAACAGATATGTGATGTATGCCATAAAATGTGGCAATTAGGCTGGGTAGCAGCAAATGATGGGAATGTATCAGTAAAATTAGAAGATGGTACATTTTTAGCTACCCCAACTGGAATTAGCAAAAGTTTTATAACACCAGAAAAATTAGTTCATATTGATGAAAATGGTAAAGTGCTTGATGGACCAGAAGGAGCAAAGCCTTCATCAGAAATAAAAATGCATTTAAGATGCTATAAGGAAAGAGAAGATGTTGGAGCTGTTGTTCATGCACATCCACCAACTGCAACAGGATTTGCAGTAGCTCATCTTGATTTAGATAGATATACAATGATAGAAACTGTAATTGCAATTGGCTCAATTCCAGTAACTCCTTATGGAACACCTTCAACTTATGAAGTTCCAGATTCAATAGCACCATATCTTCAAGAACATGATGTTTTATTATTAGAAAATCATGGAGCGTTAACAGTTGGAGCAGATTTAATAACAGCTTATTATAGAATGGAAACATTAGAGTTATATGCAAAAATAAGTTTAACAGCTCATCTTTTAGGGGGAGAAAAGGAAATATCAAGAGAAAACATTGATAGATTGATAAACATGAGAAAAGACTATGGAGTAACTGGAAAGCATCCAGGATTTAAGCGTTATAGAACTGAAGAATAATATTAAGTTTAGATATTAGGGGAGGGTTTATTGTGGATAAAATGAGTACTATGGATAAAACAGCTATTGTACCTAAAAAATATAGAGTGCATTTTATAATGCTTATATCATGTTTTGTACTTTGGGGTCTTTTAAATAATATGACTGATAATCTTGTTCCTGCCTTTGGAAAGATATTTATGTTAGAAGCTGCTGACTCATCTTTAGTACAAGTAGCTTTCTATGGATCATATGCAGTACTTGCACTACCAGCAGCAATACTTATTAAAAAATATTCTTATAGAAATGGAGTATTAGTAGGACTTGGATTATATATAATTGGAGCAATGGGATATATTCCAGCTGCAATGCTACAAAACTTTAATTTATTCTTAGTATCAGTTTTTATTTTAGCTGGTGGACTTTCAATATTAGAAACTACTTGTAATCCATATGTAATCTCTTTAGGAAGTGAAGAGACAAGTGTTCGTCGTTTAAACTTAGCACAAGCCTTTAATCCTATTGGTTCATTAGCTGGTATTATAATGGCTAAATATATAATATTAGGGAATTTACATCCAGCAACTTATGAAGAGAGAGTCGCTATGGGACCAGAGGCCTTAAGTAAAATACAAAACAATGAATTAATATGGGTATGTGTACCATATGTTAGTTTAGTTGTTATAGCTATAATAATTTGGTGTTTCTTTAAGAAAAGTAAAGGTTCAGAAAAAGATGATTCAGGAGAACTTAATATAATTGAATCAATAAAGAAATTAGTAAAAATTCCACGCTATGCTTTTGGAGTAATAGCACAATTTTTCTATGTTGGAGTTCAAATAGCTGTTTGGACTTGGACTATAAAATATGTAATGATCACTGTTGGTATAGATGAAGCATCTGCTGCTAAATATTATCTTATAGCTATGTTTGGATTTATAGCATGTCGTTGGATATGCACAGCACTTATGAAATATATAGAGCCAGCTATTATGATGGCTGTATTTGCAGTACTTGGAATATTATGCAGTCTAGGAGCAATATACTTACCTACAAATTTATCTGTTTGGTCTTTAGTTTTAATTTCATCATGTATGTCATTAATGTTCCCAACAATTTATGGTATAGCTCTTGAAGGATTAGGAAAAGAAGTAAAAGTTGGTGCAGCAGGTCTTATAATGGCAATATTAGGTGGTGCGGTTATAACACCTATAATGGGATTGTTTATTGATAGTGGAAAGTTATCAAGTTTAGTTGCTTCATATCAAGGGATAGAAGCTGCAGTTCGTTCAGCATTCTTTATACCTGTAATTTGTTTTGCAGTTGTTCTTATTTACTCATTATGTTTTAGAAAGAAAAAAACAGCATAAATTTTGAAAGTTATATAAAGTACAATTTATTTAAAAAGTTAACTTTAAATAGTTATAGAAAAAATATAGTTTAAATAAATCTTATATCCTTAGGCATTGATATAAGTTGCCTAAGGATATTTTTATTATTAAAAATTAATTGAGTTTAAGAAAAACTTAACTCTAACTTTTAACGTGGGTGTATAAAAATAAATTTTCATATTAGTTGTGAAAAAAGGTGGATTCATAAATTTGAATCCACCTTTTTGCGTATACTATTTTTTACTAACATAATTTTTAATTTTATAATATTTAATTACTATTACAGCATTTATTATAAAAATAGGAAATAGTATAAACATTCCTATGAAAAACCAATGATACTGTATTAAAAATAGTTTTTTAAAAGGTACATCCCAATAGGATACTTCAAATACAGGAACAGCGCCATCACCAGAGAATTCATAAGTTACATCTTTTACTTTTCCATAAACAGTAAGAGAACCAATTTCAGCTGGATCAGTAACAAGATCATAGGGTGTATTGCCTACAAGCTTTATAAGACAAGTATTCGCTTCAGGATAGGTATTTTTCAAAAAGTTTTTTAACTTTTTTGAATCTTCTTTAAGGTAGTGAGTTGCTCCAGTAACCGCTTGATAATAGACCTTTAGTTTTATATCACTTTTTTCAATGGCTGATCTTCCTATTAATTTAATTGGTGAAAATATGAGAAAAGCTAAAAGTAAAGCATAAATTACCACAAAAATCTTTTGAAACTTCATAGTTCACCTCCAGTAATTATGTATTTTCCTAAATTATCAAGAATTTATATAGTAAAAATTTAAAAAGATTTATTTCAAAACAAGTTTGCATTTAAAATTAATACACTACAATTATAAATATAATAAAATTATATCATGAAGTAATTTTAAAAAATTAAACTGAATGTAAAATTTATTAAAGATATGTACTTAGATAAGTTTTACTTTATTTTAATAGCTTCTAATAAATTACTTTGATATTATTAAAAATTCAACCTATACAATATATAAAATTTTAATAAAATATTTACTTAAAATATATAAAATGTAATAAAAAACTATGTTATAATTTTATTGTAAAATAAGTAAAAATATGGGTATGATTGTTAGAGATGCAATTTAAAATTAGATTTTGGTTTTTTAATTAATATTTATTTAAATTTATTCTAAAAATTCAGATAATAATTATCTTTGAATGAGTATATTAAGATTTTAAATGCATTTTTAATGAATATACACATAATAAACAATTAAATAATATATTAATTAGTTATAAGGGGGCTAGTTATATAGAGTTAATAAGTTTAATTTTTACTGAATTATTTTAGGAGGTGTTATAGAAGAGATTTTTGGTCTTATGCAAACTACAAAATTTATTATGAATTTTATAGTTTTAGAAAACGTTTTAAAGCAATCATAAATAAATATATTCTAATTTATAATCTGTTAATTTACTATGAAATTTAGTTTGATTTTTTTAGAAAAAGGGGTTCTTAAAGAATCAATTTAACAGGTATTGGAACTTATAGGGGGAATATTAATATGATGAAATATTTTCAGAAATTAGGTAAATCTTTAATGTTACCAGTTGCTGCACTTCCAGTAGCAGGTATATTAATGGGGATTGGATATTGGATAGACCCAAGTGGTTGGGGAGCTAATAATGTTATAGCAGCGTTTTTATTAAAATCTGGTGGAGCTATTATAGATAATATGGCAATTTTATTTGCTATTGGTGTTTCAGTTGGTATGTCAGATGATAATGATGGAGCTGCTGGTTTAGCAGGTTTAGTATCATGGCTTATGATAACTACATTATTATCTAGTGCCGTTGTTGCAATGATGCAAGGCGTAGATGTTGAAGCTGTTAACCCAGCCTTTGGAAAAATACAAAACCAATTTATAGGTATCATAGCTGGTTTAATAGGTGCTAGTTGTTATAATAGATTTAAAAATACTAAATTACCAGATTTCTTAGGGTTCTTTAGTGGAAGAAGATGTGTTGCTATAGTAACAGCATTTGCTTCAATAGTAGCTTCTTTAATTTTATACTTTGTATATCCTGTAATATATAGTGCATTAGTTTCATTTGGTGAATCAATAATAGCTATGGGACCAATAGGAGCAGGTGTTTATGGATTCTTCAATAGATTATTAATACCTCTTGGTTTACACCATGCGTTAAATTCAGTATTCTGGTTTGACATTGCTGGTATAAATGATATAGCAAACTTCTGGTCTGGAACAGGTACTTTAGGACAAACTGGTATGTATATGTCAGGTTTCTTCCCAGTAATGATGTTTGGTTTACCTGCTGCTGCTTTTGCAATGTATCGTTGTGCAAAAACTAATAGAAAGAAAGCTGCTGCTGGTATATTATTAGCTGCTGCTTTATCATCATTCGTTACAGGAGTAACTGAGCCATTAGAATTTGCATTCATGTTCTTAGCACCAGCTTTATATGTAGCTCATGCTGTATTAACAGGAATATCTATGGCAGTTGTTGCTGCTTTACCAGTAAGAGCAGGATTTAACTTTAGTGCTGGTTTAGTAGACTGGGGATTAAGTTTTGCAGCTCCAATGGCATTAAACCCATTATACTTATTAGGCATAGGTTTAGTAGTGGCAGTTATATACTATGTAGTATTCGTAGTTATGATAAAGAAATTTGACTTAAAGACTCCAGGTAGAGAAGATGATGAGGAGGATGATTCAAATGCAGTTTTAGCAAATAATAACTATACTGAAGTTGCAAAAATCATCTTAGAAGGACTAGGTGGAGCTTCTAATATTACTTCAATTGATAACTGTATAACTAGATTAAGATTAGAAGTAAAAGATAGTACATTAGTTAATGAGAAAAAGATAAAATCATCAGGTGTATCAGGGGTTATAAGACCTGGAAAAACAAGTGTTCAAGTTATAGTTGGAACACAAGTACAGTTTGTAGCTGACGAGTTTAAGAAGCTTTGTAAGTCTAAGAACTACGTATAATAATCAATAGATTTTTTAGGTGTGTATCAAACATTGTTTTGATACATGCCTTTTTATATAAAAATTTAATAAATTATCTCTTATATTAAAAAAACAAGTTATGCAGAATTTAAAACATATCTTTCTAAAATTTATATGTTATAATTTTTATTAATTTATATATATTGTAAAATAAGTTAATATAGTTATTAGATAATATAGATTGGAGAGATTTTATGAAACCAGCAGATTTAACAGGAATTCTATTACTTGCTTTTTTAGGGGGAGGGATATTAACTTTTTTAGGGATAATAATTAAACATTTTAATGCAGGAGATATTCTTAATGGTTTTGATGAAAAGAAGCATGATAAAGATAAAGTATCTAAAATTGTTGGAATGGACTTTTTAATAACTGGATTAAGTGTAATAATAATTGCTTTTATTAGTATATTTATACATGAAAAATATTATAATGTCATAATGATAACTCAAGGAATTATAATTGTTTTTGGATTAATAATAACTTTATATCATCAATTCTTTAAATGTGATAAAAAGTAATTGTAAATAAATATGAGGATGGAGGTTTTTATGTTTAAATTAAATCTAAAAGAAGAAGAAATTCTAATGAAGATTACAGTTATGAAATATGTGAGTAATAAAGATGCAACTATAAATTTTATAGCAAATTTAGTAACTAGAGCTGGTGGAGATGTTGCATATAAGGTTAATTTGATTGCAACAAAGGATTCTCTTTATTTAGAACATGTAGGACATGCATCTTTAGGTTATGCTGAAGAAACAAGAGAGATTAATAGGATACCATTTGAAGATTTAAAAGAATTTTCAGTAACTACTAAAGATAACAATGAAGAAGTAAAAATCGTAACTAATGAGAATGAATTTAATTTTTTTAGAGATAATTTAAAAGGTGATAATTTAGCTTTAACTATGGCTAAGGTAGTAGAAGATCTAAAGTAATATAGTGTTAAATTAATATAAAATTATAAAATGCATGAGTTTATTTAAATTAATAAATTGAAAGCTAGTAAGAGATTTCTCTTACTAGCTTTTGTTGTTTATAACATAAATAAATAAAATGGTATTTTTTTAAAAATAAATTAAATTAAAATATAAAATTACTTTATAAAAATCGATAAATAGCGAATTAATACAAAAAAATAAGTCGAATTTGTAAAAAAAATATAAAAAAATGAAATATTGTATTGAATATAGAATTAAATTTTAGTATTATATAAATACTAAAATAATATGTTGGCAAATCTAGGGAAACTTAGAGACATATAGCTAAATAGGCTAAGGTTATATTATAACTATGCTAGACAGTTGCCGAAGAATTAATATTCTTTGTTTTAATACAGTTAATTTATAAATATATGCTTAAATATATATTTATTTTTAGAACTATTTTTAGGCAACTATCTTTTAATTAATATTAAGAGAGGTTTTTTGAATAAAAAAATATAACTCTGTTATATTTCATAGATACAGGTAATTGATTTTGGGTTACATAGAAAATGAGGAGGGAAATTATGAAGAAACAAATATCTAAAATTCTTATTGCATCAATGGTAATGTCAACTGCAAGTCCAATATTAAATGTCTACGCTAGTGATGTTATGAAGGAAAAAATAACATCTATAGAAGAAAGCGTAATTAATAAGGCATCTATAAATCAATTTAATTTAAAGAATTATGAAAATTTTGATGAATATAATAAAAAATATAAAGTTCAAAGAGATGAAATAGTTTCAATAACAAATAATGGTGGTAAGTATGCATCAAATTCTATAGATAAGGCTATAGATGGTGATTTAGCTACTCATTGGGAAACTGGAAAACAAAATAGCTCTAATTTTACAAATGAGGTTATAGTTGAATTTAATAATGTAGAACCAATAAACAGAATAGCATATGCAACAAGACAAGATGGAGCAAAAGGAAAAGGATATCCAACAGAGTTTGAGATATATGCTTCAACAACTGGAAATGATGATGATTTTAAATTGGTTTCTCATGGAGAAAGTAAGTCAACAGGAAACCTTATGGAGTTTAAGTTTAACACAGTACAAGCTAAGAAGATTAAATTCGTATTTAAAAAAGCTAATCAAGATTGGGCAAGTGCATCCGAGTTTTGGTTTTATAAAGAAGATAATA
>NZ_JARHZJ010000058.1 GCF_029258205.1 Clostridium sp. | reverse complement strand
AATTTCTAAAAGTCCTGCACCTGCCATTTAAGCTCCACCTCCATTCTTAAAAATGTGGGCATAGCTTTAATTAAAAAGCTATGCTCTTATTTTACATTAAGAATATTTTTTTAAATTCTACTATAGCAATTTCTAAAGCAGATTTTAATTCATCGTCTAAAACTTTCTTATCTAATATAGCTTTACCAACTTCTCTATGATGAGTATCCATAAACTCTAAGAATTCTTTTTCAAATCTCTTAATATCTGAAACTTTAATATCTAATAAGAAATTATTAACTGCAGCGTATATTATCATAATTTGTTTTTCAACGGCCATTGGCTTATATTGATCTTGCTTTAATATCTCTATAAGTCTTTTACCTTTTTCAAGTCTTGCTTGAGTATCTTTATCAAGATCTGAACCAAATTGAGCGAATGATGCTAACTCTCTATATTGAGCAAGTTCTAGTCTTAATGTACCAGAAACTTGTTTCATTGCTTTTATTTGAGCGTTACCTCCAACCCTTGAAACTGATATACCAGGGTTAACAGCCGGTCTTTGTCCTGCGTTAAACAACTCAGTTTCTAAGAATATCTGTCCATCTGTTATTGATATAACGTTAGTTGGGATATATGCTGTTACGTCTCCTGCTAATGTTTCTATTATTGGAAGTGCTGTTAATGAGCCTCCACCATTTTCTTTTGATAACTTAGCAGCTCTTTCAAGTAATCTTGAATGGATGTAGAATACATCTCCTGGATAAGCTTCTCTTCCTGGTGGTCTTCTAATTAATAGTGACATTGTTCTATAAGCAACTGCGTGCTTACTTAAGTCATCATATATTATTAATACATGTTTACCTTTATTCATGAAGTATTCACCCATTGTACATCCTGAATATGGTGCAATGTATTGTAATGGAGCTGATTCTGATGCTGATGCAGTTACAACTATTGAATAGTCCATAGCTCCTTCTTCAGTTAAAGTATTAACTATATTAGCTACTGTTGATTGTTTTTGTCCAATAGCAACATATATACATATAACATCCTTACCTTTTTGGTTAATTATAGTATCTATAGCTATAGCAGTTTTACCTGTTTGTCTATCTCCTATAATTAACTCCCTTTGTCCTCTACCTATTGGTATCATTGAGTCAATTGCTTTGATACCTGTTTGTAGAGGCTCATTAACAGAACTTCTTTCTAGTATACCTGGTGCTGGTACTTCTATAGCTCTGTATCCATCATTTTTAATAGGCCCTTTTCCGTCTATAGGTTGACCTAATGAATTAACAACTCTACCTATTAAGTCATCTCCTACTGGTACTTCAACTATTTTTCCAGTTCTTTTAACGATGTCTCCTTCTTTTATACCTTCTTCAGATCCTAAAAGAACACAACCAACGTTATCCTGCTCTAAGTTAAGAGCCATACCGAAAACTTGATTAGGGAATTCAAGAAGTTCACCTTCCATACATTCTTCTAATCCGTAAACTCTAGCAACTCCGTCACCTATCTGTATGATAGTACCAGAATCAACAGTTTCTAACTCTTTTTCATAGTTTTTTATCTCATTCTTGATTATAGAAGTTATTTCTTCTGGTTTAATATGCATAGACTCACCTCTATTCTCTCTTAAGCATTATCTGTTTCATATCATCAAGTCTAGATTTAACAGTACCATCTATAACATCATCGCCAACTCTGACAAAAAGTCCTCCAATGATACTTTTATCTATTTCTTGCTTTAATAAAATTTTCTTTGAGTATTTATTTTCTAACTTTTCTACAAGTCTTGTAACTTCATCTTCTGTTAGTGGAACAACACTTTTCACCTCTGCAAGTAAAGTATTGTTTCTTTCTAGATGAATTTTTTCCATTTCTTTTAATTTTTCTTTTATATAAAGTATTCTATCTTTTTCTATAAGAACCATTAAAAATGAAAGTAACTCATCATCTATTTTTCCTTCAAATATGTTTCTGAAAGTTTTTTTCTTTCTTACAGTACTAATTTGAGGATGTTTTATTATTTCATAAAGTTCATTATTTCCATAAATGATATCACAAATTTCTCTTAAATCATTTAAATATTCTTCAACTTTATGTTTTTCTTCTGCAACTTCATATAGAGCTAAGGCATATCTACGATCTAAATATTCATACATAATTAGATACCTACCTTTTCAATAAAGTCATTTATTAATTCTCTATGCTTATATTCATCAATAGTTTCTCCAAGTGCTTTTTCTGAAAGCATTACAGAAATATCAACTACTTGTTGCTTTAACTCATATTTTACCTTTTCTTCTTCTCTTTGAATTTCAATATTAGCTCTGTTTATTATAGCCTCAGCTTCTCTATGAGCATCATCAACGATTTCTTTATAAATTCTATCAGCTTCTTTTTTCTGTTCTTCTCTAAGCTTTCTGCCTTCTTCCTTAGCAGATTTAAGAATTCTTTCATTATCTAATCTTAATCTTCTTGCTTTTTCTGCATCTTCATCAGCCTTTAAGATAGTTTCATCTATAGCCTCTTGTCTTGCATCAATGGCTCTTTTGATTTTATCCCAGAAAAAATGTTTTAGTATAAGAATTAATAATATAAAGTTAATGATCGTAGCTAATATTCTCATAAAACTTATTTCCATATATCAATCACAGCCTCCCTTCGGAGTCAATTATATTAACTCTATTATCTTTCTTAATTAATTACTATAAGTTCGTAATAAAAAGTTCGTAATTTGATATTAAGCAACGAATAATAAGATTATTGAAACAACTAATCCATAGATGGCTGTTGCTTCTGAAAGACCAGCTCCCATGATGAATAAACTTTGAATCTTATCTGATGCTTCCGGTTGTCTTGCAGTTGCCTCTAATGCTCCTGCAGTTGCAATACCTATACCTATTCCTGCTCCTATACCTGCTAATACAGCGATACCTGCTGCTAATAACTTCATATCCATTAAAAATTCCTCCTTTTTCAAATCAAATAAAGTTACTTTGATTTGTTTAATTACCTTTTCTTAGTGATCTGCTATAATTTTAATATTTACCATAGTTAACATAGTAAATACTATCATTTGTATTGTTCCATCAAATACATCGAAGAAACCATGTGCTAGTATTGGCATACCTAATTGAGCAAACCAACTTATGTGTCCTAAACCTGAATACATTAAGTCTATTAATAAGGTAGCTGCTAGCATATTACCAAATAAACGTAGTGCAAGAGATACAGGGAAAATAATTCTCTCCATTAAGTTTAAAGGTAACATTAGTGGATAAGGCTTAAAATATCCTTTAATATACCCTCCAATATGACATCTACGTATAGCATTAACATGAACAACAACAAAGGAAGTAACTGCTAATGCCACTGCAACACTTAAATCTTGAGTAGGAGGTGACAGTCCTATTAATCCATAAAAGTTTAATACAAGTAAGAATATTGCTAAAGTTCCTATATAAGGTACAAAACCAATATAACTTTCCCCCATGTTGCTCTTTACTAAGTTATAAACTGTTTGATAGATTGATTCTAAAACAACTTGCAACTTACCTGGTTTATTTTTAAGATTTCTAGTTGAAAATAAAGCAAAGATTATTATAAGAAGCATTGCTACCCATTGAAAAATAATTGTACTACTTATTGTCAAACTACCAATCTTAACTGTAAACAATGGTGCAAAGATATCCACGGAATCACTCCCTTTCTATCTTAGTATTAATTTATATGTGTATATAAATATTTATTTATTGTTTTTATAAGGCCTTATTTTTTTTAGTATAAATAAATATTGATATCTGATGTAAAATAAATCCTATTAAGTAAAATATTAATTCCTTAACATCTCTCATAAAGATTAGTGTAAATAAAAGAATCAAAAGCATTCTTAATACAAAACTTAATTGTATCTTTAAAGCTCCTCTTCCATTACTTATAACTTTATTGATTACAATTGCGTTTGATGTAAAATTAATTATTGCAACTATACTTCCAACTAAAAAAGCGACCCCAAATTTAAAATTAAATAAGCTAATTAATAGGGTTGCTATTATTGTTAATAAAATGTTAGTCTTCATAATTGAAAAAACTAAACCTTTAATTTTAGCGTTCACATATAACCTCCATAGTTCCGAAATGTTACTTCACTAATTATATTCCCCAATTTAACATTAATAAAATTTAAATTTTGGTTGAATTTATTAATATTCTGATATTTTAAAGTGATTTTAACTATTTCCTTCATTTTTACTCTCCAAAACTCTCATTTACTCTTTTATAAATTATTATTGCATGTTTTTGAATTTTTAATTTCATTTTTCTGAATTTTAAAATTACTATATAAGAACTCAAATTAAAATTCGATTACTATTTTCGATTTTGAAATCCTTTTTTAAACGTTTTTGTTATAAAATTGTATATTTTATAAGCTTTTCATCAAGAAAAATTATAAACCATTATTAATGATAAAATATACAACTTAAAAGGTTTTGAATAACCCTTTTGATATTTATTCACATTTTTTTATATTTTTTTTTTAAAATCTAAAATTTTAAATATTTTCCTTAACTTTAATCTTATTTTTTTCTATTACTCTTGCTATTATTCATGCTTTTTATATAAAATTAAACAAATTATATATTCTTAATATTAATTTTTATTATTAATTTTATGTATATTTTTTAAATATATTTTTAAATTAAAACATAAATTTCTAATAAATTTCTAATAAAAAAGATACTATCCAAAAATAGAATAGTATCTTTTAAATATATATTATAATAATGGTAAAATTATTATCTTTCTACTATTAAAGCAGTTCCCATACCTCCACCTATGCAAAGTGTTGCTAAACCTCTTTTAGCATCTCTTTTCACCATTTCGTGAAGTAATGTAACTAATATTCTAGCCCCTGAAGCTCCAACTGGATGTCCTAAAGCTATAGCTCCACCATTTACGTTAACTTTGCTCATATCTAATTCTAAATCTTTAGCAACTGCTAAACTTTGAGCTGCAAAAGCTTCATTTGCTTCTATTAAATCAAAATCTGCAACTTTTAATCCAGTTTCTTCCAAAGCTTTTTTAGTAGCATAGAATGGTCCATATCCCATAATTGAAGGATCTAATCCTTTTGAACCATAAGAAACTATTTTGCATATTGGAGTTACTCCTAATTCTTTTGCTTTTTCAGCACTCATAACAACTAATGCAGCAGCACCATCATTTATACCTGATGCATTACCAGCTGTAACTGTACCATCTTTTTTGAATGCTGGTCTTAACTTAGCTAATTTATCTGCTGTTGTTCCAAATCTAGGGAATTCATCAGTATCAAATACTATTGGATTACCTTTTCTTTGTGGAATTACTACAGGAACTATTTCATCTTTGAATTTCCCAGCTTTTATAGCTGCTTCTGCTTTCATCTGAGAATTTACAGCAAATTCATCTTGCATATCTCTAGTTAATGCCCATTGTTCCGCTATATTTTCAGCAGTTATACCCATATGATATCCATTAAATACATCTGTTAAAGCATCATTAACCATAGCATCAACCATCTTTCCATCACCCATTCTTTGACCAAATCTTGCATTTCTTAAAATATATGGTCCTTGTGACATGTTTTCCATACCACCAGCTACTATTACGTCAGCATCTCCTGCTTTTATAATTTGAGCAGCTAAAGCCACACATCTTAGACCTGAACCACAAACCTTATTTATTGTCATTGCAGGAATTTCAACTGGTAAACCAGCTTTTACCGCTGCTTGTCTTGCAGAGTTTTGTCCTAAACCAGCTTGAATTACATTTCCCATTAAAACTTCATCAACACATTCTGGTTTTACACCAGCTTTATTCAAAGCTTCTTTAATAACTAAAGCTCCTAAATCTACAGCAGGAACATCCTTTAATGCTCCCCCAAATGAACCTAATGCTGTTCTTACTGCACTTACAATAACTACCTCTCTCATATCAATAACCTCCCACTTAGGTATAAATTTATAAAAAATTTATACCTTTTCTAACTCATTTTATTATAACCATAATTTTACTATTTTTCAATATTTTTTCGTTAAATTTTAAACAATCTTTTTTTATTATTTTTTTCTCCAGAAAAAAAGACAGATAATTTAGCTTCATTATAGAATTATTTCATTAAAATTTCTATAACACTCTAAACATCTGTCTATTTATATCATTTTTTCAAATTATATTTATTATTTTTTTTAACAATCTATTGTTTACTTATAAATTCTTCTACTTCTTCATCATTTTTTCCAAAATAATTTAAAATAGCTTTTACTATCCTTTGAGATGCTTTACCATCTCCATATGGATTTATAGCTTTACTCATTTCTAAATAAGCTTTCTCATCATTTATAAGTAAGTTAGCTTCTTCTAATATCTTTTCAACATCAGTACCAACTAATTTAACTGTACCAGCTTGAACAGCCTCTGGTCTTTCTGTAACATCTCTTAAAACTAATACAGGCTTTCCTAAATGAGGAGCTTCCTCTTGTAATCCACCTGAATCAGTCATAACCATAAAGCATTTATTCATTAAGTTATGAGTTTCTTTTGTATCAAGTGGTGGTAAAAGATGAACTCTTTCTTTACCATCAAGATTTTTATAAACAACATCTTTTACAACTGGATTTAAGTGAACAAGATAAACTAATTCAACATCTTTATTATTTTCAACTATTTTATTTAAAGCTGTACAGATATTATCTATACCTTCCCCCCAGTTTTCTCTTCTATGAGCAGTTATCATGATAACTTTTTTGTTTTCAAAATCTATTTTATTTAATTCATCATTTTCAAAAACATAATTATCTTCAACAGTATGTTCCATAGCATCTATTACAGTGTTACCTGTAATTTTTATGTCGTTCTCATTTATTCCTTCTCTTAAAAGATTAGATTTTGATCCTTTAGTTGGAGCAAAGTGTAAATCAGCTAAAGCACCTGTTAATTTTCTATTCATTTCTTCTGGGAATGGGAAATATTTATCGAAAGTTCTAAGTCCAGCCTCAACATGTCCTACTCTTATTTGTTGATAGAACGCTGCTAATCCTCCAGCAAAAGTTGTTGTAGTATCACCATGTACAAGTATCATATCTGGCTTTTCTTCTGTAAATACTTTTTCTAACCCCTCTAAAACTCTATTTGTTATTCCAGTAAGAGTTTGACGATTTTTCATTATGTCTAGATCAAAGTCAGGCTTTATATCAAATAGTTCTAAAACTTGATCTAACATTTCTCTATGTTGAGCAGTTACACAAACCTTTGATTCTATTTCAGGCCTTTTTTCTAATTCTTTTACTAATGGAGCCATTTTTATAGCTTCCGGTCTTGTTCCAAAGATAGTTAAAACTTTTATCTTTTCCATGAATAATTTACCTCCAAAAATAATTAATAGCTACTTAAAATTAAGTAGCTATTAAAATTATAACTATTTTGTTCCAAATAGTCTATCTCCTGCATCTCCTAGTCCAGGAACGATGTATCCATGATCGTTTAATTTCTCATCAATACATGCAACATATATATCAACATCTGGATGAGCTTTTTGTACAAACTCTATTCCCTCTGGTGAAGAAATTAAACACATTAGTCTTATTTGCTTAGCTCCTCTTTTCTTTAAAAGAGTTATAGCATCTGCCGCTGAACCACCTGTAGCTAACATTGGATCAACAACTATTATATCTCTTTCAGCTATATCTTGTGGTAACTTACAGAAATACTCTACAGGTTGAAGAGTTTCTTCATCTCTGTATAATCCTATATGACCTACTTTTGCTGCCGGGATAAGTTGTAGCATACCATCTACCATACCTAATCCTGCTCTTAATATTGGAACTATAGCAACTTTTTTACCAGCTAAAACTTTACATTTAGTCTTGCAAATTGGAGTTTCTATTTCTATTTCTTCCATAGGAAGATTTCTTGTTACCTCATAAGCCATAAGCATTGAAACTTCACTTACTAATTCTCTAAAATCCTTAGATCCTGTCTTCTTATCTCTTATAAATGCTAACTTATGTAATATAAGTGGATGTGTTATTTCTGTAACTTTACTCATTGTAGCTTCCTCCTAAAATCTATATTGAAATATTTTTATCAAATTATTTTGAATACTTTTCTTCAATAGCTGTTATTTTATCTATTCTCTTTTGATGTCTTCCACCTTCAAATTCTGACTTTAAGAAAGTATCAACTATATCTAAAGCTAATCCTGGCCCTACAACTCTCTCACCCATAGTTAAAATATTTGCATTATTATGTTGTCTTGTTGCATGAGCACTAAATGTATCAGAACATAATGATGCTCTTATTCCTGGAACTTTATTTGCTGATATAGAAACTCCTATTCCAGTTCCACAGATTAATATACCATATTGAAATTCTTCTGAAGCTACAGCTTCTGCAACCTGTATAGCTATATCAGGATAATCACAAGCATCTGTACTATATGTACCAAAATCTTTTAACTCAATACCTTTTTCTTCTAAATGTTTTATCACTGTGTTTTTTAAATTAAATCCACCATGATCACAACCAATTGCTATTTTCATTTCATTAACCTCCATTATATCTGTTTATTTAATATATTATTTCAAAAAAAGTGCTTTTTCAATGACTAATAACACTACTTAATTAAAAAATTAAATAGTAAGTCAAATAAAAAAGCACTTTTTTATTAACTGGAAGAACACTAAATAAAGATATTAAAATTTCAAAAAAAACAAATATAGAATTTTTTAAAAATATAAACTCAAAATAATCTCTTTTTTCAAAAAATTTCATTTTTATCCAGCTCCTTCCATATATATTCTTAAACTATTATTACGTCAAATCCACAGGATTTTTTTAATCTATTCATTATGGCTACACCTAAACCTTTTTCTTCAAAAGATTCAGTTATTATAACATCTACTCCTAAATCATCAAAAGCTCTAAGCATTTCAAATAAATTTTTTGTTACAGAAGTTAAATCTTCTCTAGTTCCTAATGATTTTACTATTCCTTCATTGTACATAGAAACTGTTTCATCAGTTGCCATAATTCCTACCTTTAAATCTTCATCTATGTAATTATGCACTATTTCTTTAATTTTTTCAACCATTTTATTTATTGGACCTTGAACCATTCTAACTTTTGCCTTTGGTGCATAATGTTTATATTTCATTCCAGGCGCCTTAGGTTTTGTATCTTTATCTAAAGTTGTTAATATAGCTTTATCTATATACACCCCTTCATCTATATCTTTTAACATTTCTAAAGTTATGCCTCCAGGTCTTAAAATACATAAATGATCACCTGTTGCATCTACTATAGTTGATTCTACTCCTATTTCACTTTTTTTAGCTCCTATTATAAAATCAACTCTTCCATTTAAATCCTCTTCACATCTTTCTATATCAGTAGGACTTGGTCTACCTGATATATTAGCTGATGGAGCAGCTATAGGAACCCCTGCTAATTCTATTAACTTTAATGCTATTTCATCATTTGGCATTCTAACTCCAACTGTATCTAAACCTGCTGATGTAACATCTGAAACTATATCCTTTTTCTTTAATATTATTGTTAAAGGACCTGGCCAAAATTTATCCATTAACTCCTTTGCATATTTAGGTATTTCATAAGAATATTTATATATATCTTTTTTATCAGCTATATGTATTATTAAAGGATTATCCTGAGGTCTTCCCTTTGCTATAAAAATCTTCTTAACAGCTTCTCCATCTAAAGCATTTGCACCTAATCCATAAACTGTTTCAGTTGGGAATGCTCCAATACCACCATGTTTTATTATTTCAGCAGCTTCCTCTAAATATTTCATATCTTTATCTATATCTTTTATGAATTGTACTTTTGTTTTCATAAAATAATATCACCTTCATCTTTTATAAATTCTTCTGACCTCTTGCAATCTTTATATTTTCAATACTATCATTTGTATAAGTTGCTGTAACACAATTTTTATAAATGTCATCTAAAAGTTTAAATTTCTTTAAAGCTCCTCTTTTTATTATTATATAAAACCATTGTGTTTCCTTATTTAATCTAATCATCTTATTGTAGTCCTTACTTAGTCCGGGATGAACTTTACAAAAGTAATCTCCTACTGGCTTTCCAAACTTACCTTTTCTTCCTTTATTAGCAAAGACAATTATAATCTTCATATCTTCAAGTTCATTTTCTGTATGAACTAAAGCTACTCTATCGCAGTATATATACTTATATTTAGATAAAACATTAGGTTTTATTTTTAAAATTCCATTTTCGCAAGTATATTCTAATCTTATATTATTAAAATTTTTAATCATAACAATAATTATAAAAATTTCTAAAAAAATCAAATATACTATAAGAAAATCCTTATAGACTTCAAAAAAACAAACCAAAAGAGGTAATAATATTAGAAGTATTACCATAACAAACATGAATCTTTTATATGATTTTTTTTGTTTTTTTATAGCTTTATCTATATTCATAATTATATTCCTCTTTAATTACCATTTTAAAACTATATATTTTTAAAGCCTTACATTATTCATGTAAGGCTTTATATATTAAAATTCAGTATTACCCATCGCTTTCATCTTTTGAGCTTGATCTTCAGTAATTAGAGCATTTAGTATTTCGTCTATATCACCTTCTAAGAAACTATCTAATTTATATAAAGTCATGTTTATTCTATGATCAGTTACTCTTCCTTGTGGATAGTTATAAGTTCTTATTCTTTCACTTCTATCCCCAGTACCAACCTGACTCTTTCTATCTTCAGCAATTCCAGCTAATCTCTCAGCTTCAGCTTGCTCGAATAATCTTGCTCTTAATACTTTCATAGCTTTTTCTTTATTTTTAAGCTGTGATTTTTCATCCTGACATGAAACAACTAATCCTGAAGGTAAGTGAGTTATTCTTACAGCTGAATCAGTTGTGTTAACGCACTGACCACCATTACCTGATGCTCTAAATACGTCTATTTTAATATCTTTATCGTTTATTTCAATTTCTACATCATCAACTTCTGGTAAAACAGCTACTGTAGCAGTTGAAGTATGTATTCTTCCTGAACTTTCTGTATCAGGAACCCTTTGAACTCTATGTGCTCCACTCTCATATTTAAGTTTTGAATAAGCACCTGCTCCCTTTATCATAAATACAACTTCTTTGAAACCTCCAATGTCAGTTTCATTTGCACTCATAAGTTCAACTTTCCATCTATTCTTTTCAGCGTATTTAGTGTACATTCTGAAAAGATTAGATGCAAATAGTGCTGCTTCATCTCCACCAGCACCACCTCTGATTTCAACAAACACGTTTTTATCATCATTAGGATCTTTTGGTAGTAAAAGAATTTGTATTTCGTCCTCTAATTCTTTTTTTCTTTCTGTTAAGTCCTTAATCTCAGAGTTTATCATCTCTCTCATTTCTTGATCACTTTCTTCTGAAAGCATCTCTTTGTTAGCTTCTAATTCTTCTGTAGCCTCTTTGTACTCTTTATACTTATTAACTATAACTTCTAAATCAGCATGTTCCTTACAAAGCTTTCTCCACTCTTTTTGGTTAGCCATTATTGAAGGATCACTAATCTTAACTGAAAGTTCATCATATTTATTTTCAATAAAATTTAATCTATCAAGTATCATCTATTATCACTCCGTATACAGATTTTCATATTTTATAATTATATCACACCATTATGTTATCTTTCAAGGTTTACTCTTCCTATAACACATCTATCTAACCCTGCTAAATCTTTTATGACCTTGACACCGTAGTATCCTTTTTCAACCATAAGATTTTTAACATCCTCACCTTGATCATGTCCTATTTCAAAAGCTAATATACCATTTTCTTTTAAAACTTCTAAAGATTCATCAATAATTCTTCTATAAAATATTAAACCATCTTCTCCTCCATCTAAAGCTAGATGTGGCTCATAATCCTTAACATCATCCATTAAAGTATTTATGACTTCCGTTCTTATATATGGTGGATTAGAAACTAAAATATCATACTTATTTCCTTTTTTAATGACTTCACTTAAAAGATCACTCTTAATAAAGTCACATCTTTTTGATAATTCTAATTCTCCTATATTTTTTCTTGTAACTTTTTCTGGCATATTATCTATATCTACTAAATCTACAATAATATTTTTTCTATAATTAGCTAAAGATAATCCTATAGCTCCACTTCCACAACATAAATCACACACATTAAATTCTGCATCTTCATCTATGTTGTTCAGTACTTCCTCTACAATTATTTCAGTATCTCCTCTTGGAATTAAAACTCCTTCTTCTACGTAAAAATCTAACCCCATGAATTCACAACTTCCTAAAATATATTGCATAGGCATTTTTGATTTTCTTTTTTCTAACAAGTTTAAGAAATGTATCTCATCTGGCTTTTTAACTTCTTCATTTTTATTAATTATAAGCCATATTTTATCTTTTTCCAAAACTTTTCCTAATAATAATTGAGTATCTAATATATATGTATCTATACCCAATTCTTTCAAAGTTTTATTTCCTAAATTCAATAATTCTCCAACTTTTTTATTTGGTTCTTTCAATCCTTCAGCCCTCCTTAAAGAAGCTATCGCTACTTCAATTTGTGAATCATCAGGCTCCCTTGTAGTCAATTTTTGCAATTGTAATCCTGGTGCAGCTATTATCTTTGCAAAATTTCCTTGAGATTTGCCAAGCCATCTTATAAGTTCATAAGTTATTCCTGATATTAATGGTAACATTGCTACTCTTATAGCCATTCTCTGAGTAACTGAATCCCATTTAGTAAAGGAAAATATAAATATACTTACAATGGCAACTAAAAATAGAAAGTTTGTTCCACATCTAGGATGAAATCTAGGATATTTTCTTACATTTTCAACTGTAAGTTCATCTTCATTCTCATAACAGAATATAGTCTTATGCTCTGCTCCATGATACTGAAATACTCTTTCTATATCCTCTACTTTTCCCATTAAGTACATGTATCCTAAAAGCATACCAATACTTATGATTCCTTCAATAGTACTTAAACTCCAATCTGGAAGATTAAGTTTTTTAAGCAAAAAGGTAATTCCAGTTGGTATTGCTACAAATAAAATTATGGCAAATACAAAGGAAAGTATAATTGTAAATGTCATTATTACATTATTAGCTTTTTCACCAAATTTATTATTTAACCAATTTTCAAATTTAGATGGTTCTGTATCATCAAAAAAACTTGCTGAATAATTTAATGATTTTAATCCTACAACTAAAGACTCTATAAGGGTTGCAAATCCTCTTACAAAAGGTAGCCCTAAAATTTTATTTTTCTTTGTATATGGTATAGTCTTTTCAAAAGAAACCTCTATATCTCCCTCTGGAGTTTTAACCGCTGTAGCTATTCCTTTTGATCCCCTCATCATAACGCCTTCTAATACTGCTTGACCACCTACTTGGCATTTTCTCATACTTTGAATCCTATCCTTTCATTAGCTACTTATTAGAATCCTTACCATATTTATAATTAAAATAACATTGTCCACATAGTGATTGATATTCTACATTATCAACTAAATCTATAGCCACTTGTTCTCCTTCAAAGGTGAACTTTCCATTTATCATTCTTCCATTTAATATAGCTTTTCTTCCACATCTACATATAGTTTTCATTTCTTCTATACTATGTGCTAATAATAAAAGTCTTTCACTTCCTTCAAACCCATTCATTTGGAAATCTGTTCTTAATCCGTAACAAATTACTGGTATTCCCTTACCAACTGCAATTTCAAATAATTCATCTATATGATGAGCTTTTAAAAATTGAACTTCATCAACTATTATACAATCTATTTTTCTTCCTTTTTCAAGTCTCTCTTCAATTATTTCTATAATATTCTCATCATTATCTATTAAAATATCTACAACTCTCTCAACGCCTAATCTTGAAACAACCTTATCTCCACCTTTTTTATCAGTAGATGGCTTAATTATGATAACTTCCATACCTCTTTCTTCATAATTATGTGCTACTTGCATAAGGTGTGTAGATTTACCTGAATTCATAGCTCCGTATCTAAAATATAATTTGCTCATTTTAACTTTAAACTCCTTATCCTTTTATAATATTCTAAATATGATTATAACTTAAATAAGAAAGCTTTTAAACTATTGACGATTAAATATCCCCATGATATACTTGTTAATAGTTGTTTAGCAACATTTTTTTATTTTTGAAAGAGGTGAATTACATGAGACAAGGCATACATCCAGAATACCATCACGATACAGTGGTTAAGTGTGCATGTGGAAATACTTTCACAACTGGTTCAGTTAAACCAGAACTTAAAGTTGAAATATGCTCTAAGTGCCACCCATTCTTCACAGGAAAACAAAAAATCGTTGATGTTGGCGGAAGAGTTGATAAATTCAACAAGAGATTTAATCTTAATAAATAATTTCTTTATGGGAAAGACTCAAATCTTTCCCATTTTTGTTTATAAGGCATATTTTTCAAATAAAATTTGTTTAAATAGATTTTTAGTAAAAGTGAGTGGATATGATGAAAAAAGTTCTTATTTTAAGTACATCTACTGGTTATGGTCATAATCAAGCAGCTAACTCTTTAATGGAACTTATAAAGAATAATGATACAGAAATTCTTGTACACGATTTTCTTAAGGAGAACCGTTTCTTTGATAGATCAATAGTAAATGGATACTATTTATGCGCAAGTTCCCTAGGAACTCTTTATGGTCTACTTTACAAAATTAGCAATATAAAATTTATAAATAATTTAGTTAGTTTTTTATTTTTACCAGTTTCAAATAAATTAGCTAAATTTATTGATAGTTTTAATCCAGATTTAATAATTACAACACACCCTTTAGCTGTAAGTATTCTTTCTTATTTAAAGAAAAGACAAATTATAAAAGTACCAATTATTTCTGTTGTTACTGATTTTAAATGTCATTATACTTATGTTTCTAAAATAATTGATCATTACATAGTTGCTTGTGATTTTACCAAAGAAAATCTAGCTTTAAAAGGAATACCTAAAGAAAGAATATCTCCTTTTGGTATACCTGTAAAGAAAGATTTTTACGAAACAAATTATCACAGCTTCACAGAAAATATTATCAAGCAACCATTAAATATTCTTTTAATGGGAGGCGGTATAGGGTTAGACAACATATCTAAAGTATTAAAAACCCTAATTAAAAATGAGAATGCTTTAAATTTAACTATTGTTTGTGGAAATAATACTGAGTTAAAGAAAGAATTATGTAAAGAATATAGACATATAAAAGGCAATAAAAAATTAAACATTTTAGGATATACAACCGAAATACCTGAAATAATGAAAAGGTCTGATTTAATTATTACAAAACCAGGTGGACTTACTACTACAGAATCACTTTTAAGTCATTTACCAATGATAATTCCATTTATAATTCAAGGTCAAGAAAGTGAAAATAGAGAATTTTTATCTAAAAGTAATTGTGCAATTACTATAAACCACTTGGAAGAGTTAAATACGGTAATTAATGATTTAAATAAAGATAATAATAAATTAATTAATATGAAAAAAAGTATTTTAGATGTATTAAGTTCTTATTCTCCAGAAGAGACAATTAAACTTTGCACTAATATGCTAAATGATTCTTATAACAAAAGAAGATATTAAAGTTTATAAACTTTAATATCTTCTTTTGTTTTGAAAACTTATTTAATTTTCTAAATTGCTTTTTAAAACAACTTGTAAAAATTCTTTATTGTTCTTTGTTTTTGATAATAAACTTATAAGTTTTTCAGCTACATCTTCTATATTATTTTCCTTTTGTAATACTCTTCTTATTTTATATGAAGCTTCTCTTTCTTCTTCATTAAATAATAAATCTTCTTTTCTAGTACCAGATTTATAAATATCTATAGCTGGGAATATTCTTCTTTCTTGAAGCTTTCTATCTAAGTGTACCTCCATATTTCCAGTACCCTTAAATTCTTCAAAAATCATATCATCCATTCTACTTCCTGTATCAACTAAAGAAGTTGCTAAAATTGTTAAACTCCCACCCTCTTCTAAATTTCTAGCTGCTCCAAAGAATTTTTTAGGCATTATAAATGCTCCTGGATCTAATCCCCCTGATAAGGTTCTTCCAGATGGAGTAACTGTTAAGTTATAGGCTCTAGATAATCTTGTTAAAGAATCCATTAAGATAACTACATCACTTCCTTGCTCAACCATTCTTTTAGCTCTTTCTAATACTATACTTGAAACTTTAGCATGATTTTGTGGTTCTTCATCAAAAGTTGAATAGATTACTTCTCCATCTATACTTCTCTTCATATCCGTTACTTCTTCTGGTCTTTCATCTATTAAAAGTACTATAAGTTTAACTTCAGGATTATTTTTTGATATATTTTGAGCTATTCTTTTTAAAAGAGTTGTTTTTCCAGCCTTAGGTGGTGCAACTATCATTCCTCTTTGTCCCTTACCTATTGGACAAATTATATCCATAAGTCTTGAACTTAAATCTCTTCCATTTTCAGTTTCAAGTCTTAATCTTTCTGATGGATATATTGGTGTTAACTCTTCAAATTTTTTTCTTCCAACTGCTTTTTCAGGACTTTCACCATTTACCTTCTCTACATAAAGTAACGCTTTAAATTTTTCTCCATCCTTTGGTATTCTAACTTTACCTTGAACTTCATCTCCAGTTCTTAATCCAAATCTTCTTATTTGTGATGGAGAAACATATATATCATCTTCACTTGTTAAATAATTTCTACATCTTAAAAAACCAAAATTATTATTATCTAGTATTTCAAGTATTCCCTTAGCAGAATCTGATGAAATTATCATATCTTTTAATTGCTCTTTTTTGCCTTCATCATTTGAATTATTATAATTACTAATATTGTTATTATAATTATTACTACTTCTAACTACTCTTTCACTAGAAAAACTTTCTTTATTTCCACCTTGCTCTTTTTGAGATATTTTTTCTCTTAAAATAACACCATCTTTATGTATTACTTTAGTATTACTATTTTGCTTATTAAATTCACATTTTAATTCCTCAATTAGTTCGCTTTTTTTCTTTTTACTTATATTTTTTATTCCTAATTCTTTAGCCTGCTCTTTTAGTTGAACTAAAGTCATATTTTCATATTGTTCTATATTCAATTTAAGCACCTCCTGTTTTTTTAATTAGTGGAATAAAGTAAAGAAAAGTTGTTTTAGATTCTCTTAAGACTTTAATATATAGAAACTTTCGAATATCCTATTAAAAAATGTATAAATTAATTATGTTAAATATTTATATTATTATCATATCACATAAAATCTAATCTATATATAGTATATTTTTATAAGATTTATTTGTAATAGTATTAAATTAAAAAGGACACCTAACATTTAGTTAGATATCCTTAATATTTCTAAAATTATTTATTGTTTAATGCAGCACCAACAAATCCTACGAATAATGGGTGTGGTCTGTTTGGTCTTGATTTTAACTCTGGATGGTATTGAACTGCTACGAACCAAGGATGATCCTTAACTTCTACACACTCAACTAATCTTCCATCTGGTGAAGTACCAGCTATAGTTAATCCGTTTTCTAATAATTGAGTTCTGTATTCATTATTGAACTCATATCTGTGTCTGTGTCTTTCATAGATTAAATCTGATGCATAAACATCTTTACAGAATGTATTATCTTCTAACTTACATGGATATAATCCTAATCTCATTGTTCCACCTAAATCCTCAACATCTTTTTGCTCAGGCATTAAGTCAATTACTGGGAATGGAGTTTCTGGATTTAATTCTGATGAATGAGCTCCTTTTAATCCTAATACATTTCTAGCGTATTCTATAACAGCGCATTGCATTCCTAAGCATATTCCTAAGAATGGTTTCTTATTTTCTCTAGCCCATCTTATAGCTTCAATCTTTCCTTCTACTCCTCTATCTCCGAATCCACCTGGAACTAGAACTCCATCTACCCCACTTAATAATTCATCAACATTTTCTTTAGTTACATCTTCAGCATTTATCCACTCTATTTCAACATTAGTGTCATTACTTAATCCACCATGGTTTAAAGCTTCAACTACTGATATGTATGCATCATGTAACTCAACATATTTACCAACTAAAGCAATCTTAGTTGTATGAGTTAAGTGAGTTATTCTATGAACCATGTCTATCCATTCAGCATTATCTATATCTCTACATCCAAGCTCTAATTTTTCACAAACTAATCTATCTAATCCTTCTTTATGTAACATTAGAGGAACAGCATATAAATGCTCTGCATCTAAGTTTTGAATTACTTCACTTGCATCTATATTACAGAATAATCCGATTTTCTTTTTGATATCTTCTGATAATTCTTTTTCTGATCTACAAACTATTATGTCTGGTTGAATCCCTATACTTCTTAACTCTTTAACTGAGTGTTGAGTTGGTTTTGTTTTTAACTCACCAGCTTTTCCTAAGTAAGGTACTAATGTAACATGTATGAAACAAACATTTTCTTTTCCTACATCATATTTGATTTGTCTTATAGCTTCTAAGAAAGGTAATGATTCGATATCACCTATTGTTCCTCCGATCTCAGTGATTACTACATCTACATCTCTTTCTTTTCCTACTCTATATACTCTATCTTTTATAGCATTAGTTATGTGAGGTATAACTTGTACAGTACCTCCTAAATATTCACCTTTTCTCTCCTTTGATATTACTGACCAGTAAACTCTACCTGAAGTAACATTTGAGTTTTGAGTTAAGTTTTCATCTATGAATCTTTCATAGTGACCTAAGTCTAAATCTGTTTCAGCACCATCATCAGTTACGAAAACTTCTCCATGTTGATATGGACTCATTGTACCCGGGTCAATGTTTAGGTATGGATCAAACTTTTGAATACTTACACTTAATCCTCTATTTTTTAATAATCTTCCTAATGAAGCAGCTGTTATTCCTTTTCCTAATGAAGAAACAACTCCGCCTGTTACAAATACGTACTTAGTATTTTTGCTCATATCTTTTCCTCCTAATATAAATTTATGCTTGACATAGTTCTTTATTTCATTTATAATGATAATTACCTCATTTAAAATGGGTTTTTTATTGCTTGTTTTAATAACATAGTAGATATTCTATCAAAAGTTAATGTAGAAGTCTAGTATTTTTTTGTTTTTTTTAATTTTTTTATTTATAGAACGTTTACTATTTATATTTTACTCATCTTTAATAAACTTAATTATTAATATTTGAATTTATAAGTTGAATTTTTTTTAGCTTTTTTTATTTTAAAAATAAATATTTATATAAAATAAGGCTGTACTTTTTGGTACAGCCTTATTTCTATATTTACAGACTAATCTTCTACTTTTATTTTCATATCAAGGTTTGTTTTGATAGGTTCTTGTCCTCCAGATATTAAATGATATTTTATAGAGACATTTCCTCCATTTTCATTAATATCTAAATCTAACTCTTTTGTCAATGTCTTAAGCTCTAACATACCATAAGGAGTATTATAAAGAGCCACTTGGGTATTATCTTTTTGGAATTCCATCTTTGTGCTAGTTGTCCCTTCTCTATGTAATACAACTTTATCGCCCTTTATACTTAATGGTAAATTTTTCTATGTGAAAACATATCCTTCCTTGAGCAGTTGTGATAACTGTTTTCCTTTTTTCCTTTTCCTAAGAAATTGGGTAAAATTTAGGAGTTGTCTGAGAAAACTCATAATTTAAGCTTCACGAGAGCAGAGATTTTGTTTTATTAGCTGTTGTATTCCCAGTGCCTAGCAAGAAGTAGCTGACGAATAAATTGATTTACATAGTATTACTGGGTTTTAAAAAATGACTCTAGATGAATTCAAGAATAATCTAACATTGTCAACCACCCATAAGTTTAAGTTGGGGACTTTCAGTTTTGCAAATTTAAAGGAAGTAATCAGTATATTAATCCAAGCAAGTGTTAGGGAGACAAAATGAAAACAAAATACATATAAATATATTTTTGTAGGAAAAAAATTTCCCATACTTCATAAAA
>NZ_JARHZJ010000096.1 GCF_029258205.1 Clostridium sp. | reverse complement strand
AGTCTAAAAATTCATATAAAATTATGGCAAATTCCTTTAAAGTTTTCTTTCCTTTACACTGTTTATTAAACTCCTCTAAAGGAGTGACTATAGTTTCTCTAATATCATTTAATCTTTCTAATCTTTGCTTATTTTCCTCTGATATATCTTCTTCTTTTAAAATACTAGAACTATAATTAACCCATTCTTCCATCCACTTATTACCCTTTATTCCATAAGCCAATACATAGTTTTCTAATTCATCAATAAGCTCTGCCCCTTCAATACCTTTAAACTCTTTAATAAGACCAGTTTTAAGATATTTAAACATACTTTCATAAGTCCAATTTTTACTTATTATATCTACTGCTGAGTTTATAAAAATAATAAGTGGATTACTAGCTATATCTATTTTCTTATCTATATAATAAGGAATCTCATATTCTGTAAAAATAGCTGATACAACCTTCTCGTAATTATCTATATCTCTGCATATTACTGAAATATCCTTAAATCTATATTGCTTCTCTCTAACAAGCCTTAATATATCTTTAGCTACAAACTCAATTTCATCATAGTTATTATTTGCTCTATAAAGTCTTAAACTATTATTTTTTCCTTTATACTGTTTAAAAGGATATGCATAGAGCTGTCTTTCTATATGTGCTAATTCCTTATTCTCTTTAAATCTATATGGAATATCTTCATTTAAATTAATATATCCATTAAAAGCAATTCCTTCTTTTTGTATTAAATTCATTAACCTTTTTTCTGTATTTTTTGTGGCCACAAAAAGATCACTTTCTCCTTTAAGAGAATTTACTTCATCTATGGACAAAGTTATGTTAACGCTTTTAGCTCTTTTTAATAGCTTTCCTATAACACTTAATTGATTTGGAGTAAATGAACTAAACTCATCTATCCAAATTTCAGCTCCATCATATAAAGAACATTTTTCTAACTTTTCATTTAATAGTAAAAGTTGATCCTCTTCATCAACATATCCCTCATGAAGCCTTGAGTTAAATTCATTAAAAACATCCTTTAATTCTTCCATCTTCATTTTAAGATTTTCATCTTCTATTTCATTAATAGTTAAATCTAAAACTTCATTATTAACATTATACTTTTTAAACTCAGTTATTGTCTTTGATGCTATATCTATAAACCCTTTTTGTCTAGAAGCATTTTTAAACACTCTCATATCATCACATAAATCTTCTAATACCTTAAAAATAAGCATACTTTTACCAGCACTTCCCATAATAGTTCTTGTTACTCCTCCACACTCATTAAAAACATTATGAGCAAGTCTTTTAAAACTAAGAACCTCAGCATTTAAAACATATTTTTCTCCTATGGCATTTAATACTTTATTTTCAGTCTGAAAAGTAAATTGTTCTGGAACAATTAAAACTAATTTATTAGTAGATTCATTATTTATTTTCTTTTTTATTTGATTTATACAAAAAGTACTTTTACCAGTACCTGCTCTTCCATATATAATTTTTAAGCCCATATTTACACCTCAAAGTTCATTTATATATTTCCAAATTATTACCTCTTATAATAACATTTTATACTTAATTATGCTTTTTAAATAGCAATATGACAAAAAAAATATATAAGGTATTTTATTATAGAAATAGCTTACAATACATTATATAATAATGGTGAAATCTATAAATTTTATAAATAATCATAATTATGATTATTATTTATAAAGGGGTGTTTTAAATGAATATAAGTGATACTTTCAAAAAATTAATGGATACTACAGCAGATATAGAAACTAATCTTGGTAATCCAATGGCATGTTTTCTTGAAAAACAAGAAAGAGAGGAAAAGGCACACAAAAAAGATGAAAAAGCACACCACAAAAAAATAAAAGATAAAGATAAAAGTGATAATTAAAATATAATTTATTAACATAAAAGTTCAAATTATCAACAGAAAATATAAAACTCTAATGTTTCTTGTGCATAACATTTAGAGTTTTTTTTTAATAATTTTCTATTTTAATAGGTCCACCTATTATATCTCTTCCAACAAAAAGAGCTCCCTTTTCATCAGCTTTTATTGTCCACTTTATAAGTGAAATCTCTCCACGCTGAATTTCTATTGCTGTAATAGTTCTAGGTAATACACAACATCCTATGTTAAAGTATGTTGATTCATTTCTACTTTTAGGAAATAGTGTTTTATGAGTATGTCCTAAAATAACTCTAGTTTTATTTTCCTCTGCCCAATTGCTTATTTTTTCATCAAATAGATTACTTTTATTATTACTCTTTGCAGGACTTGTAGGATCTTTAAAACCCATAAAAGCTTCTAAAATAGCCCAAACATATCTTACTAAAAACTTTGACAAAAAGGCCAATTCATTATTTAAAAAATCAATTTGATGACCATGAAGTACAAAAAAATCTTTTTTACTTTCTTCATGCACTAGCACTAAAGATTCATATATCTCTAAAGTACTATAAAAATCTGAAGCTGAGTGATTAAATCTATTTCTTTTCTTATTTCTCCTTAAAAATTTCATTTTACTTTTATCTTTATCATGATTTCCATATATCATATAAAGTCTGTTTTTTTCTTTAAAGTCTTCTAATACCTCATAAATTTCATGGTTCATATCATATATCTCTTGTATATCTTTAAACTTCCATAATTCATCACCATCTCCAACTTCTATATAAGTAAATTTATTTTTATAATAATACCTTATAGCTGATAGATAAATATTGATATTAGGAGCTAAACTATCTTTATATGTGCCATCTCCCCTATGACAATCACTAAAAAATACTATTTTAGAATTACTATTAAAAATAATTTCTTTAGAATTATTTTTTAAATCATTTAGTTTTTCAACCTTCATTCATAACTCCATAAAAATACTGATTTATATATATTTATATTTTTTACTTTTATTATTTGTGTATTACTTAAAGGATTTTTTAAAAAGGATTTTAAGGAAGCTTTTATTGAACTTTTAAATGAAGATAATGAAAAGCTTAAACTATTTATTAAGGAATATCTTAGAGAACATAACTTCTATAAAAGAAATAAAAATTAAGTAAATAAAAAAAGCATCTAGTAAAACTAGATGCTTTTGGCGGAGAATCCGGGATTTGAACCCGGGCGCCGGTTGCCCGACCTACTCCCTTAGCAGGGGAGCCTCTTCAGCCACTTGAGTAATTCTCCACTTGTGGCGGAGAGAATGGGATTCGAACCCATGGTACGCTCACACGCACGCCGGTTTTCAAGACCGGTGCCTTAAACCAACTCGACCATCTCTCCACGTTTGACACATTTATTATTATATCATTTTCATTTTATATGTCAACTATTTTTTTATAAAAAATATACTATTTTTTTGCCATTATAGTATCTTTTTTGTTTAATAATTATTTTAATGGTATTTTCATAAATAATACCCAAGTAAATACTGTTAAAAGAAATCCTATTATATTTAATATTAATGGTAAATTACCTTCATTATGCTTTTTAAAAGCTATGTAACCAGAAATAATACCAGGAATTGAAAAAGGTAATCCTATAATAAAAAAGTATAATGCTGCAAAAATACTACTCCATCCTAAATATAACGATAGTGTATATGCTGTTGATCTTCTTGGTTTTTTATGTATAACTGGCTCTGATGATCCTTTCAAAATATCTCCTCCCAATAAAATTCATACAATTAAATTATACATTTTTAACTATAAACAAAATTATATTATCTATAAATTTTATATTAACAATTTTTACATTTAATAAATTATAAAAATATTTTACTTAAATCTGTTCTCTAACAATTATTAATTACATAAAGAAGTTTATCTAAAGTACTTTATAAAGTAAATCCCTATCCAAATTATTTTTTAATTTTACATTATACATAAATAAAAGCATCTAGTTTTACTAGATGCTTTGGCGGAGAATCCGGGATTTGAACCCGGGCGCCGGTTGCCCGACCTACTCCCTTAGCAGGGGAGCCTCTTCAGCCACTTGAGTAATTCTCCATAATATCCCATTTTTATTTTTTATAAAAAAAATGGCGGAGAGAATGGGATTCGAACCCATGGTACGCTCACACGCACGCCGGTTTTCAAGACCGGTGCCTTAAACCAACTCGACCATCTCTCCGCGGTACGATAATTATTATACCAACGGTTTAATCTTATGTCAACACTTTTTTATAAAAAATAAAAGTGGCTTTATCAAAACTATAATTTAGTAAAATTATTTAGAAAACTCCTATTATTTTTAAATGCATTTTTCAGCTTTAAATTTTCATTAAACTGTTTCATTAAGTTAAGCAGATTTTTAGTTAATTCTTTATCCATTCACTCTAACCGTCTAAATTTATTACATTTATTTCCATATTTATCACAATTACATTTATAGTTATATTTACAATTATCCATGATTATAGTTTACTTTTAATTGAACTAATTTATACTATATTAACTTTTTATTTTTTAACAAAATAAAAAACGGCATTAAAAATACCGTTTTTTAACTCTATACTAAAACTCTTAATTTAAATATATAAATATAAAATTAATAATATATTTTTTCTAAAAAAAACTATATTATTTTAGTACATTACATCTCATATATTCTTTTAAAGCTTCTGGTATAACTACTGATCCATCTTCTTGTTGATAGTTTTCTAATATAGCAGCTACAGTTCTTCCAATAGCAACCCCTGATCCATTTAATGTATGAACAAATTGTGGTTTTTCCTTTGGAGAATTTTTATATTTAATGTTAGCTCTTCTAGCTTGGAAATCTTCAAAGTTTGAACAACTTGAAATTTCAACATATCTATTGTAGCTTGGCATCCAAACTTCTATATCATATTTTAATGCAGCTGTAAATCCTAAATCACCTTTACATATTCTAACTATTCTATATGGTAATCCTAAACCTTGTAATACAGATTCAGCATCTTTAACTAATTTATCTAATTCTTCATAGCTTTGCTCAGGTTTACAGAACTTAACTAACTCAACTTTATTAAATTGATGTTGTCTTATAAGTCCTCTTGTATCCCTTCCTGCTGAACCAGCTTCTGCTCTGAAACAAGCACTATATGCAGCATGCTTTATTGGAAGTTTATCTCCATCTAAAGTTTCATTTCTATACATATTAGTTACAGGAACTTCAGCTGTCGGTATTAAGAAATATCCATTGTTTTCTACTTTGAAAGCATCCTCTTCAAATTTTGGAAGTTGACCAGTACCAGTCATACTATCTCTATTTACCATGTATGGTGGTAATACTTCAGTATACCCATTTTCAAATGTATGTTTATCTAAGAAGTAGTTGATTATAGATCTCTCTAATCTAGCACCCATTCCTTTATAAACTGTAAATCTTGATCCAGCAACCTTTCCACCTCTTTCGAAGTCTAAAAGATCTAAATCTGTTCCTAAATCCCAGTGTGCTTTTGGTTCAAAATTGAATTTAGTAGGTTCTCCCCATCTCTTGATTTCAACATTGTCCTCATCAGTTTCTCCTTCTGGAACAGTTGGGTTTGGTATATTAGGAATTCTTAGCATGATGTAGTTAATTTTATCATTTAATTCAGCAACTCTAGCATCATCACCCTTTATTTTGTCTCCTATTTCTCTCATTTCAGCCATTACTTCTGTAACGTCTTCTCCAGCTTTTTTTCTCTTAGGAATTTCAGCTGATACTTCATTTCTTTGCTTTTTTAAAGCCTCAACATCAACTAAAATTTTTCTTCTTTCTTCATCTAAAGCTATAACTTCGTCTATAACATTTACATCGAAATCTTCTCCTCTATTAGCTAAAGCTTTTTTCACTTCTTCAGTATTACTTCTTAACTTTTTTAAATCTAACATTGACATTCTCCTTTCAAAAACCTATTTATATTTAAAATTTTATTAAATAAAAAAGGAGCCTCCATTCCCTATAAAAAGGGACGAAAAGACTCCGCGTTGCCACCCTAATTGATAAAATCAAAAAATATTTTATCCTCTTAAAAACTTTAACGGTTAATTCCGTACTGCTCATCACAGTCCCTCACAGGTGGATTCATGAAAATATTGTACTAGTTCTCACCAAAGCCACTAGCTCTCTGAAATCAATATATAACATTACTAGCCTGATCAAAGGTTTATTATTAATTTAAACATAATATATAAAAAATATACTTTAATATTTGCATTTTGTCAATTCTTAACTATCTTTTGGTAGATTTTTTGTACATATAATATCTACTCCAGTATTCATTATATTCTTACATACCACATTTCCACTTTTAGTTGGTACACCAACATATAATCTACTTAAAACATTTGAAAAATCAATCCACTTAGATACCTCAACTGGTTTATTACTTTTTACAGGAACTACATTATATTTTTTAGATCCTCTAACTCTTACCACACTAGTAAATATATCTTTATGCATTAAACCACTCCTTTAGACCCAATCAAATTCCTTAATTCTAGATGCTAAAACTTTAGAATTCTTTGAATCCTCAACTATTTCTGTTGGCTTTTTTTCAAGCTCTCTTGCTAATATATTTATTATTTTACTTATACAGTAAGCTCCATGACAAGTTCCAAAAGTAGCACCTGTTCTTCTTTTTACACCTTCAACAGTTCTTGCCCCTAATGGACGTCTTATACAGTCTACAATCTCACCTTCACTAATACCGTTACAAAGACATACTATCTTTCCATATCTCTTATCTAAAGATATAAGTTCATTTCTCTCAGCATCAGATAATTCCCTAAAACGATAGAATTCTCTTCTTTTATCTACAAAGTTTTTGTTTAAGCTACAATTTAGTTTATCTATTATCTCATCGCATATTCTCTTTGATACAGCTGGTGCTATAGTAACCTCACCATAATGATTTCCCATAACCTTTATATAACCTTTATTTTTTCTACTATCATCTATAATCATTCTATCCTGATTGTGATTATAATAGAAAATATCCTTAACATGCTTTCTACTAATACTATTTATCATTTCTTTAGCCATTTTTAATGACTTCATAAATCCTAATGAATTATTTGAGTTTATACCTATTAAAGTATCCCCATTAACAGTGTTCTTTTGAATTATAAACTCCTCTTCATTTTTTAATTTAACAACTATATTTGATGTTTTTTCTATTATTTCATCATTTAATAATAGATAATATGTTTTTAAAGCATTTTTTTGTTCATAATCTTTATCTTGATCTATAGTATAATGTTCACCTGGAGTTGTATTTATAACAAATCTACAAGTAAATTTATTTTTATTTGTAGTTACCTTAAAACCTTTAGCTATACTTTGAATATCTAAAACTACTTCCTCTAACCTAAAGCTTACTCCATTATCATAAGCTATTTCAGCAAATCCTATTGCTAAATCATATGGACTTGTAATAGCTATATTTTCTGAGTACATAGCCTTCTTTATTTCACCTTTATAGTTAGGTTCTATTTCTCTTGCTCTTTTCTCATCAATTAAATAAATATTATTTATTCCTCTTGTTTTAGCTCTCTTATAGTTCTCTTCAACTATTCTAACTGTTTCATCATTATCAGCTATAGTTAAATGTCCTACCCTCTTAAATGGAACATTTAATTTTTTAGTTATTTCAGGCAACATCATATTTCCCATATTCTCTAAGTAACTCATTAAATTGTCCTTACATTCAGAACCGTCATATACAATTGCTGTATTAACAAAGGAAACATCATCTGCAATATCAAAATCCTTCTCTATAAGAGCTATATTTAAGTTATACTTTGATAACTCATATGCAACAGAGCATCCTATGATTCCTCCACCTAATATCAACACATCATAATCCATATGTTTCACCCCTAGCTCTTAGATATATTCCATTAAAAATTATATCATAAAATATACATACTATTGTAATGATTCCTAAATTTATAGCAATAAAAAAAAGAGTATTTAAGTAAACTTGTATAAAATCTTAATAAATTAAAATTAAAAAAATCTACTTAAAATACTCAAATTTATTTTATATCTAATTTTTAATATCAAATTCGACTAGTCCTTAATTATTTTTTAAGAACTAATAATTAATTTTATTATTCTTGTGAAATTTTATTTAGAATATCCCCTAATTTATTTATAAACTCTCCATAGGTTGCCCAATCTCCATTTTTTTGAGCTTCTATAGCTTTATTAAATAAATCAGCAGCTTCCTTTACTCCACTATCATCTAAAGTTGTTTCATTCTTAGTATTTTCATCCTTATTTGAGTTTTTATTTTCTTCAGATGAACTATAATTAAATAACTTTAACAATGCTTTTTCTATATTTTCTTCTATAACTATTTTATCTCCATTAGAAAGAATTACTCTTTTCATCTCAGGCATACTATTTTCTGAATTTGCCTTTAAATAAATTGTGTTTAAATATAGTAAGGATTCTTCTATAGGGACAATAATTATATCACCATATATAACCTCAGATCCCTTTCCGGCCCAAAGACTTATTTCCTTAGAAATATTAGGATCCTGTTGTATTCTATTCTTAAATAAAATTGGACTATATATAGTTCTTTGAGGAGGGAATTTATACATAACTAATTCTCCATAGTTATCTCCATCCATTCTAGCTCCTAAAAGTGCTACCATGCTTTGTTTACCTCTCATATTAAAATAATCTAAAAGCATCATTTCAACATTTTCTTCATCAGGTAATTTCGTCATAAGATAAAGACCTTCATTTATAGCTTCATTATTTTTATTTTCTTTTGCTTTATTAAGAATTGAATCTTCCTTATCTTCATCTCCCTGACTTAGCTTCTCTCCTCCATTCTTAACAACTTCTAGTGATCTATCCCATAAATCCTCTTCAGTAAATAATTTAATAGGATCATCTACATGATATTTTGTTAATACCTTACTCTGTAATTCAAATAAGTCTTGAGGATATCTAAAATGTTCCTTTAAATCCTCTGGCATTTCTGACATAGGTTTAAATAAGCCTTTATATATTTTTAAATAACAATTAATTATAGGATCATTCTCATCTGTTACATAAAAATCTACATTTCCATTAAAAGCATCAACCACAACCTTAACTGAATTTCTTATATAGTTTACTCCCTCATTAGGCTCTGAAAATGGGTATTTATCTGTTGTTGTGTATGCATCCATCATCCAAACTAATCTTCCATCATGAACTACTATATATGGATCACTATCATAAGTTAAAAATGGGGCTATTTCTTGAACTCTATTAACTATATTACGATTAAGAATTATTTTACTTTCTGAAGTTATGGAACTAGACATTAATATTTTAGGATTTTTTTCATAAATACTAAATAAAACTCTATTAAAAGGTGTCATTTTTAATCCACCAGTTCCATTATAATTAAATGTATTCTCAGTATCTCCTGTTGGATAATCAAACTCTCCACCATCAGTATTTACAATAACATAATCATTATCACTTTCACCAAAATAAATTCTTGGATTTTCAATGTTAATATTTGCTGTGTTTACTGTTGGAATATCTTTCATAACAAAATCAGGTTGACCAAATTCTGTTACACTATTAACCCTGCTCATGGCTAAGCCATATCCATGGGTATATCTAAGATGCTTATTTTGCCATGTGGTCATAGATTCTCTATTTATTTCTCTTGGAGATACAAATACTTGAGTATATTTATCATTTATATTATATCTATCTGTGTCTGCATCATTAAATTCATAATAATTTTTTATAAGTTGAACCTGCTTATAAAAGCTTAATAAAGGTCCTGTTGAATTAACTTTTAGGTTTTCAATTATATCTTTATTATCTTCTAATTTTTCACTAGTTATATTTTCGTTTGGTTCCATTTCTTTAACTTCAATCTCATCAATGTTAAAAGCCTTTTTAGTAGCATCAATATTATAAGAAATATAAGGCTTTTCTAAATCCATTTCGTTCGGTTTAACTACAAACTGTTGAGTAATAATAGCCACTACAGGCTCTAAAACAATAAGTACAGCAATTGATGCAATTGATATTATAATAGGTCTAAATTTCAACTTTAAAATTGAAATAAAAACTACTATTGAAGATATTGCACAAGCTACAGCTATAACCTTATAAAATATCATTGTTATTTTAACATCTGTATAACTAGCTCCATAGGATACCCCTCTAGTACTATAAACTAAATTATATGACTTTAATAAATAGCTACAAGCTATAAGTAATACTAATATTGAAGCCAAAACTGCTAGTTGTTTTCCTGCAAACTTTCTTATTCCATAAGTTTTACTATTTATATTTATAACGTTATCCTTGTTTTGATTAATTTTATCTTTAAAACCTAAAACTAAATATATAATAACTGTTATAAGTACTAAAATAATTATTAAGGAAATAGCTGTGCTAAAAAGAGATTGTAATAATGGTAATTTAAAAATATAAAAAGATATATCTTTATTAAAAATAGGATCTACTTCCCCAAAAGAAACTGCATTAGTAAATTGAAGAATTTTATACCACTGAGTTTTGGCAGTAAATCCAGCTCCTAATATTGATATTGCTAAATTTGATAATAAAAAATACTTTTTAACTGATTTAAACTTAATATCACAAACCAAACTTCTAATACTTTTTCTCAAAGTAAATAAGTATATAGCTATTACACAAAAATATAATATAAATATAGGCACAAATAACTTACATATAGCAATAAGCTTAGTAAAAAATACATTTAAATATCCTACTTCTTTAAACCATTGAACATTAATAATAAAATTAGTTGAAATAAAAAAAACTAAAACTAGAAGTAAGATACTAATAAGAACTGTATTAAGTATCTTATTTTTCAAAGTTTCCCCTCCTTAAATTTTAATATTTCATATATATTGCATAAAATAAAATTTTACTAAAACTAAAATTCATATAAAGGTTTAACCTAAATAACATAATTTATAAAATATTATCCCCATGATTGAAGTTAAAATAAATTATTTGAATCTATAGAAGATCAATTAAAATCATTTGAACATAATTTACATTAAATATTAGCTTTAATAAAATTTATTAAAAAACTATGCTCTTATCCTTGAAAATTAATTCATATCATCAGCTTTTTTTAATATACATAACAATATATTCTCACTAGATTTAATAGAGTGATGTCCTTTAATAGCTTCTACAAAATCTTTATCATAATCACTTTCATTTAGATAATTAAACGCCTTATCACCATGATTATAATAAATATATACACATTTCATATTTTGAAATTTACTTATTCTATTTTTAGATATTTTCTTACCTAAAACTAGAAATGACTTTGTTATTACATTCAACGGATAATATAATTTTCCTATATCATGTAATAATCCTAACTTAGAAATTTTTCTTAATTCAATTTCTGAATTTATTCCTTTAGTTTTAGCTAAATGAACACAATCTTGAGAAACTTTTATGGAATGTAATTGTTCTCCTTTTTTTAATCTTTTAAATAAACTAAACTCATAATCATTTAAGAAGTGTCTCACATAACTATAATCTAAATCTTTAAAATTTGCAGAAATAGCCCATAAAAATTGCTTTATTCTATACGACATATTAGGTATTCACCTTCTATTCCATTAAAGATATTAATTTAAAGATATTAATAATGTAAATTATACCATATAAAGATAATTATTATATATTATCTTTCCGTTAAAATATTTATCCACCTATATGTATATAACTTATTTATTTTCTGTGGATAACTTGTTAATATTTTTAAACTTTTGTGGAAATTTTTAAGATTAATTAAAATAGATTTATTTTAGATTTGAATATATTTAAGAAAATAAAAAAACTCTAAACATTTGTTTAGAGTTTTTTGGTGGAGGTAAGGAGATTCGAACTCCTGACCCCCTGCGTGCAAGGCAGGTGCTCTCCCAACTGAGCTATACCCCCAAAAATGGTGGACCTTCAGGGACTCGAACCCCGGACCTACCGGTTATGAGC
>NZ_JARHZJ010000060.1 GCF_029258205.1 Clostridium sp. | reverse complement strand
GAAGGTTTATCTGACAACTTTTTAGTTATACGTAAAATTATAAATGAAAATATAGGATTAATAGAATCATATACATTTATAGATATATTGAGTGGTGTTGTAGAAATTATTGAAATAAAATAAGTATTAGTAAAGTATAATGGAGAGTTATATATGTTAAATATTTGTTTATGTGATGATGATAAAGATGTTTTAAATTATTATTCAGATAGAATAGATGAACTATCAAATAAAAATAATTATGCATATAAAATAGAAAAATTTTTAAGTGGAGAAAGTCTAATATTTGAATTAGAAGATAATCCGAATAGATTTAATATAATAATTATAGATATATTAATGAAACAAATTAATGGTATTGAAACTACAAAAATATTAAGAAAATATGGATATAATGGAATTATAATATTTTTAACTACAAGCAAAGAGTTTGCATTAGATTCATTTAAGGTAGAGCCATTAAATTATATATTGAAGAATGAGAATGATGATAGATTTAATAATATATTTTTGAAAGCTGTTGAACAAGTTTACACAAATTCTAATAAGAATATTATTATTTCATCTAAACCACAAAGTAAAGTTATTAATTTAGATAATATTGTTTATATGGAAAGTTTAAATAAAAAAGTTATACTACATAAGGTATCAGGAGATTTAGAAGAAGTAAATTGTGTTTTTAAAGATATATATGAAAAAGTTAAAGAATATGGATTTATTCGTTGTCATAAATCATATATAGTAAATATAAAGTATGTGCAAACTTTTAATAAATTAGAATGTAAGATTCAAAAAGATATCATTATACCAATAGGTAGAAAGTATTCAAAAGATTTTAGACGTGTACTCATGGAAAATGAATTTGATAATATTATCATATAATAATTAGGATCTATCACTAAGTTATAATGATTAATTATTAGAAAGGAAGTAAATGAAAAAATTAATTAAGTTATTAAATAAAAATATAATTATAATAACGTTAGTAGGTACTTTTGCTATGAGCAAGACACTAGTAGAGATATTTGAAGAAGTAGAAAGTGATATATTAAGTGGAATTAATATAGAAACTACTATTAACAATGAAAATAGATTTAACTAAAGTGCAAATTTTGTGTGTTAAAAATAAAACAACCCTAATCATTAAACAGTAATGATTAAGGTTATTTTTATGAGAAAAATTGATATATAAAGTTATATAAGGGGATTATTGTAAGAATATTTTATTGATATATTAGATTTTTTTATAATATAATATATTATATGAGGTGAGAATTGTATTGATATTTTTTTTAGAATTAATAACTTTTTTTATAATATACATATATAACAAGTTTTTTATAAATTATTGTGTTAATTTATTAGAAGTAAGAAATAAGTTAATGGTTAAAATATATCCTATATTCATGTCTAGTATTTCGATAATGTTGATTTTGGGTAAAACATATATACCTATTGTATATATAATAACATTTTTTTTACAGATGATTATATTTAAGGTTATTTTTAGTAATTCAATAGAGGTTATATATAATGTTGTTATATACCAGATATTTAATATGATTATAAATAGAGATATAGTTATTGGTATTTTAAGTATTATATTAAAAAAAAGTATGTATCAAGTTGTTCAGTCATATGACTCTTATTTATTATCTTTTGCTTTATGCAGAATATTAAATCTTATTTTAGGAATTAATTTTGAAAAGATATGTAGTTTGGATATAGCTAAGAAGCTATTGATTAATAGAAAAAGGTTAAAAGCATTAATTTTAACGGTTACTAGTTTGGTTATTATATTACTTAATTCTAATTACATATATTATTATTCAGGTGACATTAGTACAACTACATTTCATATGTTAGTAAATCGAATTTGTATAAATATGTGTTTTTATTTTGCCTTAAGTATGGCGATAAAATCAATAAAATGGGTAGAAGATGAAATTTTATATAAAAGCAATTTATTAAATTTAGAATATAATGAAAATATTAATAAAAAGATAGATGATTACTCAAATTTATTAAAAATGTACAATCATGATTTTAAAAATATACTATTAAATATTAAAGATTCTATTGAAATGGGTGATAATGAAAAAGCGAAAGAGATAATATTAGCATTTGATGAAAAAATACAAGATGTTACAAATTACAATAAAAAGCTATCAAATAATTCATTGGTTAATGCTTTATTAAACAGACTGTATGAAGAATGTAATTCTAATAAGATTTTATTTGATTCAGATTGTTATATTCCAAGTAATCTTAGTATAACAGATTTAGAATTAGTAAATATATTCAATAATTTATCAAGCAATGCATTTGAAGCTTGTATAAAACAAGATAATACTGAGCCTAAATGGATAAATTTTAAAAGCTATTTAAAAGATGATAATTTAATTATATATCAGAATAATTCGTTTAATGGATATATAAAATTTAGAAATGATAGATTAATTACTACGAAAAAAAATAAAAAACTTCATGGCATAGGTGTAGAAAGTATAAAGCATATAGTAAATGAGGCTAATGGAATGGCTCTTGTAAAGGTAGATAAAGAAAATAGAGAATTTAAATTTCTAATAAAAATACCGTTACTACAAACTTGATATTATGGTTAATAAAACTGTTATAGAAAAAGATTAAATTCTAATTAACTTAGAATTTAATCTTTTTTATTTAACCTATATTAATAAAGGTTATGTGTGGTTATAGTATGTAAAAAGATTAGGGTTTCAGAACATTGATACTATAATAACTAAAATACTAATATTATAATAAAGATTTACTTTCATATGGTGAGGTTTATGCACACAATGAAAAAAATAGAGAAATTAACGTTTATAGTTAAATATTTTTATAAAGCTGTAAATATGTCAAGATATTTATTACAAGTTAAAGTTAATATTGATTTTTCAACTTGTATATATTAAGAAAATAATTCTTAGTTTGACGGAGTTGTGACAGAATTGTGCCAGAATTGAAACAGGAGTTTTTTTAGTGATATCAATGGGTGTGCTAGAATTGACGGACTTTTTTTACTCCTTATATATAGGGAATTAAAAAAGTAGTATAAAAAAAGTGAAATTTATTTAATTGTATATATATAGGGAGTAAAAAAAAACTTAAAGTCTGGTAAAGTCCGTCAAAAACTAGTGATACCAATAGGTTTAGATGTGGCAGACCTTTTAAAAGTCAGTCACAAAATTGATTTTGTTTACAACTGGTTAACATATTAATATTTATAAAAGTGATATATTAATTTTTTAAAATAGCATAAGAGAGTAGTTAATAAAGAATCTTTTGCTGAAAAAATAGATTAGACTACAGTCTCAAAATAGCTTAAAAAATTGTTTTATTATTCAACTGTAAAATTATTTAAGCAAAAATGCACTATTATATTATAGATAAATTATTATTCATCTTTTTTAATAGTCTTAGAAATTCCTCTTTCTCATCTTGACTAAAGTCCTTATATACAACTTTGTTTAAATTCTTACTTATTTGCATATACTTATCTCTAATTTTATTTGCCTTTTCAGTAAGTTTTATATAAGTAATTCTATTATCATTCTTACATTTAACTTTCTCTATATATTCAAGCTTACAAAGCTTATTAACTAAAACAGTTATTGTTGACTTATCCTTACTTGTTTTTTTAGATATTTCATTCATGGTGAGCATTGATTCACTCTCATATAAAACGGTTAAAATATTTCCATAGCTAGGATCTATTTCTGATAATCCATTTTTCTTTAATTCATTTTGAATAAACTTAATCATTTTCTTCTTTGTAGTGCTTAAAAAATGAACTATATACTTATCATTCATAGTATTCTATCCTCTTCTAATTTCAGTGTTAAAATCCTTATCAAATACTGTACAGTAATTTCCTTCTTTTGTTCTACATTTTGAACATCTAACACATCTCATTTTTCTTTGATTATTCTCTTTCCATTCTTTTATTAAAGTTGGTTCTGATAAAAGTGGTCTTGAAATCCCAAAATAATCTATTTCTGTTTCTTCATGTCTTTTTTCTATTCCAGCTAAGGTTTCAAATCCTCCAACTGTTATAATAGGAATATTAACTATCTTTTTTATTTCTTTAGCAAAGTTTATAAAGTAACCTTCTTTTTCTATAGTATAGCCGTCAAACTCTTGACCTACCATAGTTTTAGCTTTTCCATGTACATTTCCTGATATCTCTAAAGCATTAACCCCTAGTTTCTCTAACATTAAACATATTTTTTTAGTGTCTTCAAATGTTAATCCTCCATCAAAAAATTCTGTTGCAGTAAGTTTGACTATTATAGGGAAATCATCTCCAACACTTTTTCTAACTTCTCTATAAATTTCTTTTAAAAATCTACATCTATTTTCAAAATTTCCACCGTATTCATCAATTCTTCTATTATAGTAAGGACTTAAAAATTGATTTATTAAGTATGTATGAGCACCATGTATTTCTACACCGTCGAATCCACTTTCTTTAACTCTTCTTGCAGCATTTGCAAATGCCTTCACTACATAATTAATCTCATCTTTATTCATTTCTTTTCCTATAGTTCCCGTACTTCTTTCAGCTACAGCACTTGGAGCATAAATAACTCTCTCTCCAACATTATATGTAGTCTTTGTTCCGCCATAAGCAAGTTGCATAACTATTTTATTTCCGTATCTATGACACATATCAGTTAATTTTCTGTATTCTTCTATAAATTCATCACTATACATTCCCATCATTCCAGAGTTAGGTTTTTCTTCTTCTAATATGTTAGCATATCCTGTTATAGTAAGTCCTACTTCATTTTGTGCAAGTTTTTTATATATATTATATAAAATATCAGTCATATGACCTTTTTCATCAGCATAACACTCCCAAGTAGCTGCCCTAACAAATCTGTTTTTAGTCTCAAATCCTATTGAATTTGCTTTATCAAATAGTTTACTCATATTTTTATCTCCTGTAAAAAAAA
>NZ_JARHZJ010000038.1 GCF_029258205.1 Clostridium sp. | reverse complement strand
GAAGTTAGAAGTATTTAACTTAATATAAAGTATTAATAAAATAAGTTCTATTTAGTTTTAGTTTAACTGAAGCTAAATAGGACTTTTAATTTTATTTTATATTTTTAAAATATGATTTTTAGTTATGTGTTGTTTAAAATTTGCCTTTTAGTTAGGGCTCAGTTAGTTTTTAAAATGTGTTAAAAAAATAATTTCTTTGTGGATAAATTTTAATAAAAGTAATCTATTTATTTTAACTGAGCCCTTTGACGCTAAAAATTTCATAATTTCTCTTTTAAAATAAGTAAATCTTTTAATAAATCAAATATAAATTTAAATGGTAATATAATTGTAGTATTTTTGTGGATAAAGTATATTAAAATTTTTTTTGAAAGAAAAATATTGTGAAAAGATATAAATTATTTATTTTGTGGATAAAAAAGATTTTGAATTGCTGTGGATAATTTTAAAAAAATAATTCTGTGGATAAATTTTTAATTTTATACATGTGATTAAATTAAAGTATAATAAACAAGAGGCTTGTTTTAAAAAGCACTTAGTTATTATACTATAAAAATATCAATATTCAATATAAAATTTATAAATTGTTGGGGGGGATTTTTATGGAAACAGCTAAGAGAGTATTAAAGAATTTTTTTATAAAAAGTATTTTGCTTATAATTTCAGTACTTTTAGCAATGGCATTTTATAAGTTAATAGTAAAGGAGTGTATAGATGTTTTTATAAAAATAGATTTGAGTGGTAAAAAAGGTTTTGTGATATATAACTTTTTTAAGTTAACAAGTGTAATGCTTATATATCAAGTTTTCTTAACAACAACTAAAATGAAAACTTCAAAGTTATTTAAATTATTCTTGTTTGGATTATATTTAGGAACAATGTTTATATTATTATTTGCTAGACCTAAAATGGCTAGAGGATTCCAGTTAGATCCATTTACAGTTTTACATGGGCTAAGAGGGGATAAGACTGGCCAGTTGTATTTAATAGGTAATATAATATTCTTTATGCCTATAGGATATGTACTAAGAAAATATAACTTTGTATTAGCCTTTATATTATCTGCATCTATAGAATTTAATATAGAACTTGCTCAATATGTATTTAAAAGAGGATTCTTTGATTTAGGAGACATATTTATAAATTTAGTTGGTATATTCATTGCTTATTTTATTTGTAAAATAGCTTACTTTATTAAAGATAGCTTTTCTAAAAGAGAAGATGAGATAAAAGAGGTTGCATAGATAAGAATCATTATAAGTAAAAAAATAGAGAGATATATACATAAATAAAGAATTTTATAGAAAAAAAGGATGTAATATGAATGATTACATCCTTTTTTTCTTGACAAGCGAACGTATGTTTTATAAAATTAAAAAAGACGAGGGAACATAAGTTCTTGTTTTTTAAGACAACTTAGGAATATATAGGACATTAACATAATATAATAGCATATAACAAATTTTAGGGGGTTAATTTATATGACTAAGAGCAGCGGTATGTTTGTAAAAATAAATTATAAAATTAATGGAGCTAATAGATTCCAAGGTGAGCATAAAGCTAAAAAGTATAAAGATACAGCTGTAAGCAAGTATGTATTATGTGGTGGGTCATATTTCAAAAATAGAGGAACTATAATATTCCATGCTAATAATTTTAAAGAGGCAGAAGATATTATAAACAATAATCCATTTGTTTTTTATGAGGATTATTCATTTGAAATATTAAGCAAAAATTCAATAAGTTTAGGAAATACATATCATTAATATAAAAAAGATAAAATGACCTTTGTTAATTTCAAAGGTCATTTTGTATAAAGCACTAAGAAACTAATTTAAAGTATTGGTTTCTTTTTTTTATTATATATCTAGTAAATTTTTCTTATAAGCTGAGTAAAGTTCATTTAATTCACTCATGTTTTTATCAAGTTTTATTTGTAAATCAGAAGCTTTTTCAAAATCAGATTCATTTATAGCATTCTTTATTTGAGTAAATAAACTTCTTGTATGATAAGAATCTTTCATTGTTATGTGTCTTAATTCATTTATTGTCATCCAAGTTGAAACGTCTAAATCTAAGGCTTTATCACAACAATGAAGTTGTTTAGCTGCTCTTATATCTTTAATGTAAGAAGGAATTATTCTTGAAGTTATTTCTGTAGTCCATCTCTTAGTAGTAGCTATTTTGAAACTATTTATAAGCTTGTCTGTAAATACTGAATTTACTTTTAATACCTCTACCTTTTCAGGATATTTATCAAAGGCACTTAAGTTTTCAAAAACAGTAGAAGGAGCTACACCAAAGTACTCATTTCTTTGTGAATCTGTGAAATCTTCAAATACATCCTCTTCACTTCTATATGCTCTAGATTTTTCTAGGTAATCTGCTTCTTCACCTGGTTTTTTAGATAATTCAGCTAAAAGATCATCTTCTGTTTTATCATTTTCTAAAGCATACTTAATACCATCTAACATAGCCATATAGCTTGATGCTATGCAAAGATAAGTATTTGTAAATGGATTTGGTGATCTAAGCTCAAATCTAGTTGCTAGAGGATTATGAGGATCTCTTATTAATCCTGCTAATATAGTTCTATTTCTAGATGGAATTTCAGGGCTTTGACCTAATGATGTAACTATACAAACAGGAGCTTCAAAGCCTGGTTTTAATCTTTTTAATGAGTCTGTTGTAGCTGAGATAAATGGGTTTATTATCTCGTAGTTCTTTAATATACCCATTATAGAACCATATCCTATTTTACTTAAAAAATGATTTTTAGTTGGATTAAATAGGTTTATAATTCGTCCATCTTTTAATTTTAGGCTTAAACTTAAATGGGTATGCTCTCCATTACCAGCAACTCCATCTATTGGTTTAGCAAGGAATGTTACTTCTAATCCGTTTCTTCTAAATGTTTCCTTAACTAAAGTCCTTATAAATAATTCATTATCTGCAGTTTGCATAGCATCTGAGAATTTCCAGTCTACTTCTAATTGCTCCATTATATGATCAAATTGACCTGAGGAATTAAGTTTAGCTTTAACTCCACCAACTTCTTTATGTCCCATTTCAGGTTCAAATCCATACTCATCCATATATAATAAACTTTGTTCTAAAGCTGTTCTAACATTGCCCTTAGTTCTTGTCCAATATTGTTCTTGTAAAACTTGAGAAGTTGAAAGTTCTTCAATTAAAGCTTTATCATTTGGTGTTTTAACCCAAAATTCTAATTCTGTTGCAGATGTTAATAAAAGGTCATCTATATCATCAAAGGTTATATTTAAATCATTTAGTGTTTCTGGATGTTTTTTTAATAATGAGAATAAGTTTGATTTGAATGTATCAATTGAATTTTTTAAGATATGTCTAGAGTCGACTGGTTTATCTTCGTGGATTAGGAAGCAAGGAATTCTAAGTGTTCCTACTGGTCTATTAGTTAAAGGGTCTATGAAATCGTAATTGTAATCTACAAACCACTTACAATCTAAATCGGCAATCATATCAACTTTTGCGTTATTTAAAGTTGCTATTCCTGGAAGGACAACTGATGAACCATCTGTTTGTACTGCAGTTCCATGAAGGAAAGAATCTATATCTTTTAAGAATAATTTTGAAGGAATTTTTTCGTCAGTATCATTACCTGCTAAGTCAACTCCAACTAAAGATACAAATTTTATTTCTGGGTGGTCTTCAAAAATAGAAATTAAACTTTCTCTATTATGATATTTCTTAGGAATTGTAAATAATAAATCTCTGTTCATAATTATTTAGAAGTAATACAATTATAATATTTGATATAATTGTAATAATCTTCTGTTCACATCCTTTCATTTTTATGGCTAATAGTTATTTCATTTGTTTTTTAACGTATAATAATATGATTTTTAGATAGTAATATTCGTTGCGAAAATATTCTTAAAAAGATTTTATTACAATAGAATATTACTGTCAATATATTTTATATTTTAATATAAGTGTAAAATATGAATTTTAATAGATTTATTTAATAGAAAGTTATAAAATTATCTTAAGATTAAATCAAGTACTTAGAAGTGAGGGATAGCGATGCAAGATGATTTAAAGAATGCACCTATAGGTTTTTTTGATTCTGGCTTAGGAGGCTTAAGTGTTTTAAAAAAAGCCTTAGAAATGATGCCAAATGAAAATTATATATATTATGGGGATTCTAAGCATGCACCTTATGGAGAGAAGACTCCACAAGAGATAATAGAACTTTCATTTAATGCTATTGAATTTTTAATAAAAAATGGAGCTAAGGCGATTGTAATAGCATGTAATACTGCAACTTCAGCAGCAGCGCATGATCTTAGAAAGCATTATAAAGATATACCTATAATAGGAATAGAACCTGCTTTAAAACCTGCTATAAATTTACATGAAACTGGATCAGTAATAGTAATGGCAACAAAGGCAACTTTAACTCAAGAGAAATTTAAAAAACTTATGGATAAGTATGGGGAGCATAGAGAAGTAATATCTCTTCCATGTCCAGGTTTAGTTGAGTTTATAGAGTCAGGAGATTTAGAAGGAGAAGGTGTAAAAAACTTCTTGATAGAAAAATTAAATCCTTATATAGGTAGGGAGATTTCAAGTATAGTTTTAGGATGTACTCATTATCCTTTTGTAAAAGATATAATACAAGATATTGTTGGAGAAAAAGTAGACATAATAGATGGAAGTTCAGGCACGATAAGAGAGTTAAAAAGAAGATTAGAAGAAAATAATATTGAATCAGAATCAAAGAAAAAAGGTAATTTAGATATATTTAATTCCTTAGAAGACAAAAAAATATTAGAGCTAAGTAAAAAGCTTATAGAAATTAAATAATAAATTAATAATCTACAGTAATACGAAAGCATATATAACTTTATTTATGATAATTTAGTATATATTGTTTTAGTATAGCTGTAGATTTTTTAGATAACGAAATTTTTTTATAAAAAACTTTGTTAAAATATTGACAAAATGAAAGTAGATTGATATTATAATAAATGTAAAGATAATTTTCAGAAAATTTCAACAAAGATTAATGGGAGTTACTTAAAAAAGGAGGATTTTATAATGAAAGTAAATGTAAGAGAATTTTTAGGAGCTAGAATAAATGTTGAAGATGCTATAATTTTAAGGGATTATATTGAAAATAATCTAAATGAAAATGTAGAATTAGATTTTAGTGGTATAGATAGAGTTTCAACAACTTTTTTAACTTGTTTATTTACTGATATGATAAATAAAGAAGGAAGAGAGAATATTATTTCAAAAATAAATGTTAAGAATTTATCAAACTATACTGATTATTCAAGAGTTGTAGCTGGAACTACTTTTGCTTAAAAATGAAAATATGAATTATATAAAAACTTTAAAATATTATATTAAGTTGAACTCTAAGTGGGCAACATAATAGAATCTATATTATTAAGATTCTTTATGTTGTCTTATTTTTTATTTTAAAATCTTTAAGTAATATTCCATTGTTAATAGAAATAATATATAATTTTATACAAAGAATGATTAACATTTTAGTTTAAGTAAATAATGCTAAATAGTTAAATTTGAAAGGAGAATTATTAATATGAATCCAATAGTTACAATAGAAATGGCAAATGGAGAAAAAATTAAAATAGAATTATATCCAGAAATTGCACCGAATACAGTTAGAAACTTCGTTAGTTTAGTTAAAAAAGGTTTTTATGATGGATTAACATTCCATAGAATTATACCTGGATTTATGATACAAGGAGGATGCCCAGACGGTACAGGAATGGGTAACCCAGGATATAGAATAAAAGGTGAATTTACAAGAAACCAATTTCCAAATGACTTAAAGCATTCAAGAGGAGTTATATCAATGGCTAGAGCTATGAACTTTGATTCAGCAGGAAGCCAATTTTTCATAATGCATCAAGATTCACCACATTTAGACGGTCAATATGCTTCATTTGGTAAAGTTATAGAAGGTATGGATGTTGTTGATGAAATAGCAAATGTAAAAACTAATTACAATGATATGCCATATGAGCCACAAGTTATGGCAAAAGTTACTGTAGAAAATGCAGATGATGTAGAAGAACCAGAAATACTTTAATTTATGAATGTATGGGAGGTAGATTAGCATGAGTATGCTCAATAATAGCAAAGCTATTCTAACTTATGGTTTAAATGAAAAAGAAAAAAAGGACTTTCAAGCAACAGGGCACAAGGTTATTAATATAAGTAATGAAATGGCTTCTATGAAAGTTAAGGATATATTAGAAGGATTAAAATTTGAAGTTGTTTCAAACAAAAACTTTGATGAAAAAGTTGTTATATTCAGTAATTTCCCTGATGAAGAATTACAAATGCTGGTTTCAATAGCAAAAGTAATTACAGAAAATCCTATAATGGCTGTAGTTACAGAAACCTCTAAAGAATGGCAATTTAACTACCTTGTTGAACATTTGATTGAAGAGAGAGAATGGTATAGAAGTATGCAAGGAGGAAGAGCTTAAAATGAGTAGAGTTGGGGAAAGAATAAAAGAGGCTAGAGAAAAAAGTGGAATGACACAAAAAGCTTTAGCTAAAAAGCTAGGTGTAGCTGAGAAGTTTGTAAATGAAGTTGAAACAGGAAGAAAAATTATAAATGAATCACTTATATCAAAGGTATCAAAAGTTTTAAATGCTGATTTAAATGATATAAATATGGTTGTTACTGATGAAGATCTTCAAAAAGAACTTAAAGCTGAAAAGCAAGCAAGACAAACAAAACCAGCAGAAGTTAATGAAGTTTGGAATCAGGCTTTTGGATCAGTTTTAAAAAATGTTCCAATATATGATTATTCATTAGCTAAGGTTAAAGGATATAAACAACTCGCTACTACTTCAAATAAAATAGATGGTCATACAGCAAATAAAGTTTTTTATTTAAAAGTAGAAAATAATGATATGACTGGATATAGAATTCAAGAAAATGATTTAGCTTTATGCTATTCAATAAAAGAGATAGAGAATAATTCTATTTGTTTAGTTGAATTCAATGGAAAGAGAGTTATTAGACAAATTAAAAAGCTAGACAATGTTAAAGCTTTATTAATAAGTAATAATGGTAGTATGAGAACAGAGACAGCTAACATAAAAGAAATTAAAGCAATAGCTAAGCTTTATAGAATAGAATTTGATTTATAATTTAAATATAAAAAGGACAGTTCTAGATTAGAACTGTCCTTTTTGTATTTAAATACTTCTTATCATGTTATCAAAAAGAAGAAATTCTGAATAAAATAGCTATAAGAAAATGTAGTCGGTAAGAAGGAAGTGAATTTAGTGGAATCAACTGAGAAAAAAA
>NZ_JARHZJ010000035.1 GCF_029258205.1 Clostridium sp. | reverse complement strand
AATATAACTAGAGCAACTGAGAATAATATACAAGATATTATATTACTAGGTCTTGGAAAAGAAAAAGAGATAACTAAAGAAAAAATTAGAAGAGTTTTTGGTAAGGCAGTAAATGAGATTAAGAGATTAAAAAGTAAAAGTGTATTTTTAAGATTTGATTCAGTAGAGTCTATTGGATTAGAAAATACTTTAAAAGCAATGGTTGAAGGATTATCCTTAGGATCATATTCATTTAATAAATATAAGAGTGATAAAAAAGAAGAATTAGAAGTTACAGTTCATATTGGTGGGCACAATATAAAGGAAGAAGATTTAGAGAGTTGTGAGAAAGCTGTTAATGAGGCTATTCTTCTTTCGGAGACTACTTGCTTAGCAAGAGATTTAGTAAATGAACCTGCAAATAATATTTATCCAGAAACTCTGGGTAAAGAGGTTAAAAACATAGGTTCTAAATATGGCTTTGAAGTTGAAGTATTTGATGAAAAGCAAATAGAAGAATTAAAAATGGAATCTTTCTTATCTGTAGGAAAGGGATCAGATAATTTACCTAGACTTATAGTTATGAGATACTTTGGAGATAAGGATAATATGGATCAAAGGTTAGCATTAGTAGGAAAGGGACTAACATATGATTCAGGTGGTTATTCTTTAAAAACTAATGCTGGAATGGTGACAATGAAAGCTGATATGGGTGGAGCTGCTTCTGTTATAGGTGCTATAAGTGCCATAGCTAAAAGAAATTTAAAAATAAATGTAGTAGCTGTAGTAGCTGCTTGTGAAAATTTAATATCAGGTCATGCATATAAGCCAGGAGACATAATAGGATCTATGGCAGGAAAAACTATAGAAATATTAAATACAGATGCTGAAGGAAGACTTACTTTAATAGATGCTGTAACTTATGCTATAGAAAAGGAAAATGCTAGTGAAATCATAGATGTGGCTACATTAACTGGGGCAGCAGTAGTTTCCTTAGGAGAGAATGTCACAGCTGTAATAACTAATAAGGATGAATTTTATGGGGAACTAAGAGATGCTGCTTATGATACTGGAGAAAAGGTATGGCAAATGCCTAATTTTGAAGATTATAGCAAATCTATAAAATCTAATATAGCAGATTTAAAAAATATAGGTGGAAAGTATGCAGGTACAATAACAGCAGGATTATTTATTGGTGAATTTGTTCAAAATAAACCATGGTTACACTTAGATATAGCTGGCCCAGCATTCTCAGAGAAAAAGGGAGATTATTGTGCTGCTGGAGGCACAGGTGTAGGCGTTAGAACTTTATATGAATTAGCTAATAGAAGGTGTAAATAAATATAAAAGGTATGATGTAACTTTTATTAATTTTAAAAGCTAATAGTGAAACAATAAGAATTTATTTTATAAATTAAAAAAGAAGTGGAATAATCCACTTCTTTTTTAAAATTCTGCAGTACCAGTAGTTCTTGGGAATGGTATTACGTCTCTTATGTTAGCCATTCCAGTAATGTACATGATTAATCTTTCGAAACCTAGACCAAATCCTGAATGAATAGTTTCACCGTATTTTCTAAGCTCTAAATACCACCAGTAATCTTCTTCATTTAAGTTTAATTCAGCCATTCTAGCTTTTAATACATCAAGTCTTTCTTCTCTTTGGCTACCACCTATGATTTCTCCTATTCCAGGAACTAAGCAATCCATAGCAGCAACTGTTTTTCCGTCTTCATTTAATCTCATGTAGAATGCTTTAATATCTTTTGGATAGTCAGTTACAAATACAGGTTTTTTGAATATTTGCTCTGTTAAATATCTTTCATGTTCAGTTTGAAGATCTATTCCCCATTCAACAGGATATTCAAATTCTTTACCTGATTCTTGAAGTAATCTAACAGCTTCAGTATAAGTAACTTTTCCAAATTCTGAGTTTACAACATGGTTTAATCTCTCTAATAAGCCTTTATCAACAAATTGGTTGAAGAAAGCTATTTCTTCTGGACATTCATCCATAACGTATTTTATAACGTATTTTAACATATTTTCAGCAACTTCCATGTCATCTATTAAATCAGCAAAAGCCATTTCAGGTTCTATCATCCAGAATTCAGCAGCATGTTTTACTGTGTTTGAGTTTTCAGCTCTGAATGTAGGACCAAATGTATAGATGTTTCTAAATGCTAAAGCAAAACATTCAGCATTTAATTGTCCTGAAACTGTAAGGTTAGTTTCTTTTCCGAAGAAATCTTGTGAAAAGTCAATTCCACCTTCTTCAGCTATAGGAGGAGCCATCATGTCTAAAGTTGTTACTCTAAACATTTCTCCAGCACCTTCACAGTCTGAACCAGTTAATATTGGAGTATGAGTGTAAACAAATCCTTGATCTTGGAAGAACTTATGGATAGCATAAGCTGCAACACTTCTTACTCTGAATGTAGCTGAAAAAGCATTACTTCTTGGTCTTAAGTGAGCTATTGTTCTTAAGTACTCAAAAGTATGTCTTTTCTTTTGTAGAGGATAATCTGAATCTGACATTCCTTCTACTATTATTTTTTCTGCTTGAATTTCAAATGGTTGTTTTGAATCAGGAGTTTCAACTAAAGTTCCTATAACTGATATTGATGAACTTATAGGTAATTTAGAAATTTCTTTGTAGTTTTCTATCTTATCACTATCAAAAACTACTTGAACATTTTTGAAGAATGAACCATCGTTAACTTCTATAAATCCAAAAGCATTTGATGCTCTTAAAGTTCTTATCCAACCTGAGATTTTTACTTTCTTATCACTATATTCACTAGTGTTTCTGTAAAGACTTTTTACTAAAACTACATCTTTCATTATTATTTCCTCTCTTTCTTAATTAAGTTTTATTCCAAATAAAAAAGCCATTCATCCACATAATTAATGGGACGAATGGCATTATTCGCGGTACCACCCAAATTGCTATAAAATAGCCGGCTTTATTAACACAAAAATGTTATTCAAGTATAACGGCCTGAAACCGTCTAAATCTACTTTCCTAAAGGGATTTCGGTTAGAAACTCAGAGATGTTTTTCAAAATAGGATACACTGCAGAACTCACACCATAATCTGCTCGCTGAGAGTTACTTCCTAAGATTACTCTTCTCTTCATAGTAAATAAAATCATATTTAGTTCGATTAATAATGATTTTACAATAAAACATTAACATTTGCAATATTAACTACATAGAAATATATAGATATAGTATGTAATATAGGAGTTTTTATGTGCAATTTTTTTGAAGAAAAGTTTGAACAAATAAATAAATTGAAATATTTAATGACTTTAGCTGGAAAAAATAATCAAGCTAGAATATATAAAGAAAAAATAGAAGAAATTTTTGGAAGTTTTAAAAGTGATTGTATAAGAGAAGAGACTAGTGATATGCTTATTCTGACAAAGGAGGAATTATCATATTTTAATGGTGAAAATAGAAATCCAGCATACATTTCTATAGATGGTATTATATATGATGTTTCAAATATAGAATTATTTAAACAAAATCCATATAATGACTTAAGGCTAGGTAGAGATGTAACAAATGAGTTCAATAAATTATATAATCAAGATAAAGCTATATTAGATAATACTCCTATTATAGGTCTTTTAGCAGAGCCAGAAGAAGTTGAAATTAAGGAAGGCTTAGAAGAATATTATCCACAAAAAAGGCTTAAAATAATGAGTTCAGAAGAACTTAAAAAATATAATGGAGAGGATGGAAATCCAGCATATATAGCTATTGAAGGAGTAATTTATGATATAACTAATTTATCAATTTTAGAATTATTATCTAGCAAAAGTTTAAAATTAGGAACTGATATTACTAGGGAATTTAATAAGTATTATAGGGAAGAGAAGGAGATTTTAAAAGGAGTTAAAGAAGTAGCAATATTACATGATTTTAAAGAAAGTCAAAGAGGAAAATATATTCAAGGTAATCTTAAGGATTTAACCTTAGAGGAATTAGCAAAATATAATGGAAAAAATGGAAATCTAGCTTATATAGCAGTTAATGGAATAATATATGATGTTACAAATGAAGAAATTTTTAAAGAAAGTCCACATAATTCATTGAATTTAGGTTCTGATATTACTAAAGAATTTAATGAATGTCATAATGAGAATGAAAGCTTATTAGCTAAATTACCTATAGTTGGAACAGTTATATATGACAGAGTGACTGTTGAAGAAATTAATGATATTAATGAATTTAATATAAATGAACTTAGTAACTATAATGGGCAAAATGGAAAACCACCTTATATAGCTATATTTGGAACAGTATATGATTTAACTGATGTAGATAAGTGGCAAGAAAAAAACATAAAAGTAGGGTGTGATTTAACAGGAGAATATAAAGAGGTTTATGGGAATGATAAATCTCATTTGAAAAATCTAAAAGTTGCAGGAGTTTTAACTTGTAGTTTAAATAATTATTAAAAAATAAAAGCTAGATTAACTTATGAACTACATATTATTAAACTTAAATAGAGAATTTTATAAAGTTTTATTTACACAAAGTACTTTAAATTCTAGTTTCTTTAAATATAGTAGTTTAAGTTTAATCTAGCTTTTTATTTATTCTTTACCAAATTCATAAGAATATATCAATTTTTGTGGGAAGTTTTTTAATTCCATATCTTTCATAGTTCTTTTAAATTCATAAGGGATAGTTTTCATTTCTACCTTTAATTTAAATTCATTTGAAAAATCTAATATAACATAAGTAGCATGAGGTTTACCATTTTTAGGCTTACCAACACTACCATCATTTATAATAACCTTATTACCTATTTTCTTAGCGTATGGAATATGGGTATGAGCACAAACCAATACATCTTCCTTAATATCATTCATTATTTCATCTAATTTAGAATAATCTTCACTTAAATATTCGTTTATTTTTCTTGGACTACCATGGACAAATTTTATTGATTTTCCACATACATTCATTGAAAGATCATTAGGTAAGTTATCTAAATAATATCTATTAGATGTTCTTAATTCTTCAACTGTCCAAGGAAGAGAAAAGGAGTTTATGTCTGTATCTCTAATATATGTATAGTCATTATCTACAACAGAAGCATCATAATTTCCTTTTAAACATAAAATATTTCTTCTTTTTATAAGAGCTATTACTTCATTAGGATGAGGTCCATAACCAACTAAATCTCCTAAGCATATTATAGAATCAATATTTTGGTTATCTATATCTTCTAAAACTGTTCTTAAGGCATATAAGTTTCCATGTATATCTGATATTACTGCTATTCTCAATTTTAAGGCCTCCTATTTGTTAAAAAATTTACTATAAATATTATATAACAATTTAGTGGACAAAATGAAAAAAATAAATATTATAAATAACAAATATATGGATATTATTAGATAATTTCAAATTATGATATAATTTATTTAAAGAATTTTAACTATTAGAGAGGAGCGATCGATATGAAAGAAGGAAGAGTAAAAAGAATTTTAGAAGCTATGAAAGCAAATAATATACCTCAAATGTTAGTTTCTTCACCTGCATCAATATTTTATTTAACAGGTAAATGGATATCACCTGGAGAAAGAATGATAACACTTTACTTAAATACAGAGGGTGAACAAAAATTTATAGTAAATGAATTATTTCCAATAAATGAGGACTTAGGTGTTGATATTTTATGGTATAACGATACTATGAATCCAATAGATATTTTAGATAAGATAATAGATCATGAACAAGTATTAGGAATAGATAAAGATTGGAAAGCGCATTTCTTAATTCAATTATTGGATAGAAACTCAGCGAAGAAATTTGTTAATGGATCTCCTGTAGTTGATAGAGTTAGAATGAGAAAAGATGATGAAGAAATAGCTTTAATGAAAGAAGCTTCAAGAATAAATGATATTGTAGTAGATAAAGCTATAAAGAGTTTAAAAGAAGGCATGACTGAAAAAGAAGTAGTTGAAGTTTTAGGAAAAGGTTATGCTGAATATGGATGTCAAGGATATTCATTTGAGCCAATTGTTGCTTTTGCAACTAATGCAGCAGATCCGCATGCAGAATCAGGAGAACAAAAATTAGAAAAAGGTATGGGAGTTCTAATAGATACTGGATGTAGAAAAGACTATTACTGTTCAGATATGACTAGATGTGTATTCTTTGGTGAGCCAACAGAACACCAAAAAGAAATATTCAATACAGTTTTAGAAGCTAATAAAAAAGCTATAGATATGATTAAACCAGGAGTTAGATTCTGTGATATAGATAAAGCTGCTAGAGAGGTTATAGAAGATAAAGGGTATGGAAAATATTTTACTCATAGAACAGGACATTCAATAGGAATAGAAACTCATGATTTTGGTGATGTTGGATCAACTAATACTGATGAAGTTAAACCAGGTATGATTTTTTCAGTAGAACCAGGAATATATCTTCAAGGAGATATGGGAGTAAGAATAGAGGATTTAGTATTAGTAACTGAAGATGGATGTGAAAGATTAAATCATTTAAATAAAGAATTAATTGTTATTAAATAGTACTTTAAAGAAAAATGGTATGTATCAAAAATATTTTGATACATACCATTTTATAATTATAACAATTTAAAGTTTTTCTAATTATTAAGCACTAAATAAGATACCAGCAATAGTAGCTGTCATACATGTAGCTAATACACCACCTAAAAGTGCTTTAAATCCTAATTTAGCTATAGTTGGTTTTTTCTCTGGAGCTAATCCACCTATACCACCTAATTGAATTGCAACTGAACTTAAGTTAGCGAATCCACAAAGAGCATAAGTTAATATCATTACAGTCTTAGGATCTAATGTTCCACTTGCAATATAATTTGATAATTGTGAATAAGCTAAGAATTCATTAACTGCTAACTTAATTCCTAATAAGTCTCCAGCTACGAATATATCTTTAGTTGGAACTCCCATTATGAATGCTAATGGTGAGAATAATCTACCAAGAATCCAGTTTAAGCTTAACCAAGGTGCTCCAAATAAACCACCAATTGCTCCGAATAATGCGTTAACCATAGCTATAAGAGCAACGAATGCAAGAAGCATAGCACCAACGTTTAAAGCTAATCCTAAACCTTCTGCAGCACCATTTGCAGCAGCTTCAATAACATTTTCACTTTCAACTTTAAGGTCTAAAGTTCCGCCACCTTTAGTTTCAGGAACCTCAGTTTCAGGAACTAGTATTTTAGCTAATATTAATCCAGCAGGTGCTGCCATGATTGATGCTGCTAATAAGTTACCAGCATTAACACCCATAGCTACATAACCAGCCATAACACCACCAGCAACAGTAGCCATACCACCTATCATGATTGCACATAGCTCTGATTTAGTCATGTTCTTTATATATGGTTTAACTAATAGCGGAGCCTCTGTTTGACCTAAGAAGATATTACCAACTGCACTGAAAGTTTCAGCACCACTTGTTCCTAATACTTTAGCAACACCTTTAGCAATAATTTTAACTACTATTTGAACTATACCTAAATGATAAAGTACACTCATTAATGATGAGAAGAAGATAATTGTTGGTAATACTTGTAAAGCAAATATCATACCGAATTTGTCTGTTTCAAGTAATGATCCAAATAAGAATGAACTACCTTCTTTAGTAAAATCTAATAATTTAGTTATTCCATTACTAACCCATTCAAATGCTGCTCTTCCAGCAGGAAGTTTTAAGATTAATAAAGCAAAAATAATTTGTAGTAAAAGACCTGTTCCAACAAGTCTCCAGTTGATCTTCTTTCTGTTATCAGAAAAAAGAACAGCTATACCAATAATACAAATAAGACCTATTACACCAATAAACCTATCCACGTTTTTTCTCCTTTTCATGTGTATTTTTTTTTATTAAATTTATTTTATACTAGTTTTTTAATTATTAAAAGCTAAAAATGTATTTTAAGTTAATTTTATTGAATTTCTTTTATAATATTAGTCATTAATTCTATGAAAGTTTTTCTAACTTTAGCTGAAGTTTCCATAACTTCCTCATGATTAAGAGGTTGTTCTAATATACCAGCAGCCATATTAGTCATGCATGATACACCTATAACTTTCATTCCGCTATGGTTAGCTATTATAACTTCAGGAACTGTTGACATACCAACTGCATCTGCGCCTAATGTTCTAACCATTCTTATTTCAGCAGGAGTTTCATAAGTTGGGCCACTAAACATAGCATATACCCCTTCTCTTACTTCTATTCCTAAGTTTTTAGCTATATCTTTAACTTGTAATCTTAAATCTTTATCATAAGCATTTGACATATCAGGGAATCTAGTACCGAATTCACTTAAGTTTTTACCTATTAAAGGATTTGATCCTGATAAATTTAAGTGGTCTGATATTATCATTAAATCTCCAGGAGTATAATCTTTATTAACTGCTCCAGCAGCATTAGTAACTATTAATGTTTCAACTCCTAATAATCTCATTACTCTTACTGGGCAAGTAACTTCTTGCATTGAGTAACCTTCATAGTAGTGAAATCTTCCTTGCATTGCAATAACTTCTTTACCTTGGAATTTTCCGATAACTAATCTTCCAGCATGCCCTTCAACTGTAGATACAGGGAAGTTTGGAATTTCATTATATGGATAATATTCAGGATTTTCGATTTGATCAGCTATAGCTCCTAATCCAGATCCTAATATTAGTCCTATTGTTGGTTTGTATTTGCTTTTACCTTTTATGTATTCAGCAGATGTTTTAATTTTGTTTGATAAATCCATAACTCGACACCTCTTAATGAAAAATTTGTTTTAGTAATAATTTTAATTGTGGAATATTTCTAGCGCGTGGTAACGCTTACTTTAAAATTTATAAAAGTCTAAATTAAACTTGTAATTATTTTATTAATTTCTCAGAACCTTTTAAAACAAGTTCAGGAGTTATTGTTATACTATTTAATTCTTTTTTAGAGTCATTACTTAAAGAGTCTATCAATAAATTCATACTAAGCTCTCCTAGTTCTCTAGTTGGACCATTTATATGGCTAAGATTTACTCCTAATGTATCTAATATAGGTATATTGTCAAAAGAAATTAATGAAATATCTTTTGATAACTTAAGATTTGCTTCTCTTAAAGCTTTTAAGCAACCTAAAGTCATGAGATTGTTACATACAAAAATTGCTGAAGGTTTATTTTTCATTGATAAGATTTTTTTTGTACATTCATATCCACTCTCTTCTCTATAATCTCCGTAAAAAATCAATTCACTATTTATTGGGATATTGTTCATTATCAATGCTTTTTCATATCCTAATAATCTATCTTGAGCTGGTTTAGATGTCATACGGCCGGTAATTATAGCTATATCAGTATGGTTAGCCTTGATTAAAGCTTCAGTAGCATCGTAAGAACCTTTAATGTTGTCCACAAAAACTCCATTGAAATTATGATATTTAAGACTACCATCAACTAATATAACAGGTATTCCTAAGTTTGTAATAGCTTTTAAATATTTACTATTTAAATCATTTTCAACAGAAGTTGGGCAAATTATAATACCTCTGATTCTTTGTTCTTTTAACGTATTAATAGCTTTTATTTCTTTATCAATACTTTCACTAGAATCACAAAGAATTAAATTAAGATTATTTGATTCTGCAACATCACTTATTCCTTTTATTATTGATCCAAAGAATGGATTTGTAATATCAGGAACTATAACTCCAATAGTATTAGTAATATTTTTTGAAAGACTTCTAGCAATAGCACTAGGCGTATAATTATATTTATTTATAACTTTCATAACTTTTTCACGAGTCTCATCTTTAACATATCCAGAATTATTTATAACTCTTGAAACTGTTGCTAAAGAAACCCCTGCCTCTTTTGCAATATTATTAATTGTTATAGACATGTTATTCTCCCCTTGTACATTATTATAGATTAACTTATAAAATAATTAAACAAATATTTTTCTAATAAAAATTAAATTTTTATTAAGTGTGTTATCGCTTACATAGGGTAGCATCAAAAAAATGAGAATCACTACTTGTAAATGATAACATTATTTTTGATATAATGCAAATAAAAAAGACTATTTTTATTAAAATAGTCTTTTTTTAGTACTTTATTCTAAGAAGAGTTCACCAACTTTAACTACATCACCAGCTCCAACTGTTAAAAGTATGTCGTCTTTTGATAAGTTAGCTTTTACATATTCTAATGCCTCTTCATGAGAGTGTACATTTGTACATTTAACTCCATGAGCTCTTATAGCATCTCCTAATTGATTTGAATTTATTTCTCCCAAATCTTTTTCTCTAGCTGCATATATATCCAGTAAAACAAGCTCATCACAATCATCAAAACATTTAACAAAATCATTGAAAAGAGTTTTTGTTCTTGTGTAAGTATGTGGTTGGAACACACAGATTATTCTATTGTGATTCATTTTTTTAGCTGTGCTTAGAGTAGCCTTTATTTCAACAGGGTGATGAGCATAATCATCAATAACATTTATATCATTTTTAGTACCCTTGTATTCAAATCTTTTATGAGCTCCTCCAAATGATGATAATCCTGATATTATTGAATCAGCATTTATATTAAATATTTCTGCTAAACATACAGCTGATAATGAGTTTGATACATTATGCATGCCGGGTACATTTAAAGAAAGAGAAAGAATTTTTTCCTCATGTCTAAATACATCGAAAGTAGCGCAACCTCTTTCATTAAACTCTATGTTTCTAGCTTGTATATCCCCATTGTTAATTCCATAAGTTAATACATTACATTTAGCTACTTTAAGAACTTCCATAACTTTTTCGTCATCAGCATTTCCTATGATATATCCATCATTAGGTATAAGCATAACAAATTGTTTAAATGTATCTTTTATATGATTTATGTCTTTATAGAAATCTAGATGGTCTGCATCTATGTTTAATATTATTCCAACATAAGGGAAAAATCTTAAGAAACTTTGTTTATATTCACAAGCTTCTGTTATAAAATATTCACTGTTTCCAACTCTAAAGTTTCCATGGATAATATCTAAATCTCCACCAACTAATATTGTAGGATCTAAATCAGCACTAAGGGCAATGTGTGAAATCATTGAAGTAGTAGTGGTTTTTCCATGAGTTCCAGCTACAGCAACATTGAACTTATGACCTTTCATAATTTGTCCTAAAAATTCAGCTCTATCCATTAAAATAAGATTATCTTCTTTAGCTTTAATTATTTCAGGGTTATCGTTAGGTATTGCTGCAGTATATACAACTACATCAACGTCTTGTAAATTATCTTTATTGTGACCTATGTATATTTTGGCACCTTCTTCTTTTAATCTATTAGTAATTTCTGATTCTTTTGAGTCAGACCCTGAAACTTTGTAACCAGCGTTAAGTAATACAGCAGCTAAGCCACTCATACTAACTCCACCTATTCCTATGAAATGAACTTTTTTATTAATATCTTTTAATAAATTGAAAGCCAAGATATTCACTCCTTTACTTATATACATTAATAATTATATACACTTTTTTGAAAAAGCGCACAAAAAAATTCTTTTTAAAATCATTTTATGAAAATTTATTTATTTTAGTGTCAAAATGATTTACAAATATTTATACAGTTATTATATAATAACTTAATAATTATCAATAAAAAAGTCTTGAAATTCGCAACGAGTAATACATAACTGGTTAACAGTCTTAATAAAGTTTGTTATAATTGTTTTAAATGCAGAATAAAAAGGAAAATATTTATAAAAATATATGTGCTTCATAAAGAATAAAATATGAATTATAAGTGGGAAATATATACTGGAAATTTATATAGGTCAGGTGATTAATATGGAGAAATTAAGTAGAAATAGTAGAGTATCGATTATAACAAAAGTTCTTATAGAAAATCCTAATAAAATAATAGGATTAAATAAGTTTTCAGAACTTTTAAATGCAGCTAAATCAACAATAAGTGAAGATATAGTGATTGTTAGAGAAATATTATCTAAATTTTCTATGGGAAAAGTTGAGACAATAGCTGGAGCTGCTGGAGGAATAAGATATATTCCTGAAGTGAGTGAAGAAGAAAAGAAAAAGTTTTTAGAAGAATTATGTGAAATTGCTAGTGAAAGTAATAGAGTTGTTCCAGGTAATTTTTTATATGTTACAGATATAATGTTTAATCCGAGCATAATAAGTAAGGCTTCTATTATATTAGCATCTTATTTTCAAGATATGGATATAGACTATGTAATAACTGTGGAGACTAAGGGAGTTCCATTAGCATATGAAGTAGCTAAATGTTTAGGAGTACAACTAATAACAGCAAGAAGAGATAGTAAAGTAACAGAAGGATCAACAGTTTCAATAAACTATGTTTCAGGAACATCAGGTAAGATACAGCAGATGTGCTTATCTAGAAAGTCATTAAAGCAGGGAAGTAAATGTATATTCATAGATGATTTTATGAGAGGTGGCGGAACTGCTAAGGGATTAGTTGATTTATTAAAAGAGTTCGATTCTGAGCTTATGGGAATTGGAGTGTTAATAGATAACAAATTATCAACAAATAAAATAACTAAAGATTATGTGTCTTTAATTGATATTATTGAGATAAATGAAGATGGAGTGAAAATGGTACCATCTATGTAAGTTTTAAAGTTACTGTGTGTTAAAAAATAATTTACAAAAAATATGAAAAAAAGAAGGATTTTTATATTTTTCATAGAATATACATAGTAATAACAACTGGAGGTGTACCATAATGAATATTACAGATGTAAGAATTAGAAAAATATCTGCAGAAGGTAAAATGAAAGCTATAGTTTCAGTAACTTTTGAAAATCAATTTGTAGTACATGATATAAAGGTCATAGAGGGACAAAATGGACTTTTCATAGCAATGCCTAGTAGAAAGACACCAGATGGAGAGTTTAAGGATATAGCTCATCCTATAAATACAGAAACTAGAGAGCAAATTCAAAAAGCTATTCTTGATGAATATGAAAAGGTTAAAAACTTAGAGGTACAAGAATAATTTTAATAAAAGGAAGATATCTTCCTTTTATTTTTTTTTCTAACATAATAAATTACATGTAAATGTCGCTAATAAGTTATTATTGAAATAAGCAATTTATTAACATATAATTGAAAATGAGAAATTTGAAGATTTCTCAAAAAAAGAAGAGATTAAATTTAAATAGTATAGCTTATATAATAAAATGAGTATCACAAAGAGGTGTTTTTATGAATAAATGTGCTATAATATTAGCAGCAGGTCAAGGAACTAGAATAAAATCTAAGTTACCAAAAGTTCTACATAAAGCTTGTGGAAAAGAAATGGTTAATCATGTTGTAGATGCTATGAGAAATGCAGAGATAGAAGATGTTAATGTAATAATAGGAAAAGGTGCTGAATTAGTTAAAGAAAGAACTACATCAAGAAATGTTAGTTATTCTTTACAAGCAGAGCAGTTAGGAACTGGCCATGCTGTTAAATGTGCAAAAGACTTTTTAGAAGGAAAGACAGGAGTAGTAGCTATATTCACAGGAGATGCTCCTTTAATAAAGCCTGAAACTGTTAAAAATTTAGTTGATACACATATCAATGAAAAGAATTCAGCTACACTGTTAACATCAGTGATAGAAAATCCAACTGGCTATGGAAGAATAGTTAGAAATGGTGAATCAGTTGAGAAAATTGTAGAACATAAAGATTGTAATGAGCAAGAAATAAAAATACAAGAAATCAATGCAGGAATGTATTGTTTTGATATAGAAAGTTTATTAACTTCTTTAGAACAACTTTCAAATGATAATGCTCAAGGAGAATATTACTTAACAGATGTTATAGAAATATTAAAGAAAGAGAATAAGAAAGTTGGAGCAATGATTACAGATTTTGAAGAAACTTTAGGTGTTAATTCAAGAACTGAACTTGCTAAAGTTGAAAGCATAATGAGAAATAGAATAAATAGAACTCATTTAGATAATGGAGTTACTATAATAGATCCTCTAAACACATATATAGAACCAGAAGTAGTTGTTGGTAAGGACACTATAATCTATCCAGGTAATGTTATAGAAGGAAAAACTGTAATTGGAGAAGATTGTGTTTTATATCCTAATTCAAGAATTAATAACAGTACAATAGGAAATGGTGTTGAAATTCAAAGTTCAGTTATTTTAGATAGTAAAATAGGTGATGAAACAACTGTAGGACCATTTGCTTATGTTAGACCAGAAAGTAACATTGGAGAAAATGTTAGAATTGGTGATTTTGTTGAAATTAAAAAATCAAAAATTGGAAATAATACAAAGGTGTCACATTTAACTTATATTGGAGATGCTGAAGTTGGACAAAGATGTAATTTTGGATGTGGTACAGTTGTGGTTAACTATGATGGAAACAAAAAACACAAAACAATTATAGGTGATGATTCATTTATAGGATGTAATACTAATTTAGTTTCACCTGTAGAAGTAAAAGATAATACTTATATAGCGGCAGGATCAACAATAACTAAAGAGGTTCCAGAAGGAAATTTAGCAATAGCAAGAGCTAAACAAAAGAATATAGAGGGCTGGGTTGAAAGAAAAAAGCTTAAATAAGCATTAAATATACAAATGTAAAAGGTTAGGTTTAATTTTAAGGAGGTCTTCACTAAATGGAAAATCATTTAAAAAATATCAAAATATTTACAGGCAATTCTCATCCAGAATTAGCTAGAGAAATTTCAGAGGCTCTAAACATTCCTCTAGGTAAGGCAGAAGTGGGTAAGTTCAGTGATGGAGAAATATCAGTAAATATAAAAGAAACTGTTAGAGGTTGTGATGTATTTATAGTTCAATCAACTTGTAGTCCTGTAAATAATAACTTAATGGAGTTATTAATAATGATAGATGCTTTTAAAAGAGCATCAGCAGGAAGAATAAATGCTGTTATACCGTACTATGGATATGCTAGACAAGATAGAAAAGCTAAATCAAGAGATCCAATAACAGCTAAACTAGTGGCTGACTTATTAACAGCAGCTGGTGCTGATAGAGTTCTTACTATGGATTTACATGCACCTCAGATTCAAGGTTATTTTAATATACCAGTAGATCACTTACTAGGATCACCAATTTTAGCAAAATACTTTGTTGATAAAGGACTAGCTGATAGAGATGATGTAGTTGTTGTTTCACCAGATTTAGGTTCAGTAACTAGATCTAGAAAGTTTGCAGACAAACTTAATGCTCCAATAGCTATAATTGATAAAAGAAGACCAAAAGCAAATGTATCTGAAATAATGAACATAATAGGAGATGTTAAGGACAAAGTTTGTATCTTAATAGATGATATGATAGATACTGCAGGAACAATAACTAATGCAGCTAATGCTCTTAAAGATTTAGGAGCAAAAAATGTATATGCTTGTTGTACTCATGGAGTATTATCAGGTCCTGCATTGGAAAGAATAAATAATAGTGCTATTGAAGAGTTAGTAATGTTAAATACTATAGCTCTTAAAAAAGAAGATGATTTAAATAAGTTTAAATCATTATCAGTTGCACCTATTATGGCAGATGCAATAAATAGAATTTATGATGATGAACCATTAAGTGGATTATTCCAAGATTAAAAAAGAGCGAATATTTCGCTCTTTTTTTGTAAAATCACTAAAAATTTAAACTTTTTTTTGAACAAAAACGTTTAAATTTGATTAAAATGTAAAAATAAAATAATTTTGTTAATTATAAATTGATAAAAAACAATAAATGTTTTACACTTTATTTATATGCATTAATAAGATGTTAAATGAAAAATATTTGATATTTTTTAAAGCATAAAATTGCACAAAATAAGGACAAATGTAGAATAGTTACAGAAAGGATTTTAAGAGGTGAATTTTATGGAAGGTTTATTAGGAAAGATTTTAATTGTAGACGATGATGAAAATATATGTGAAGTCATAAAAATGTATTTAGAAACTACAGGATATAACGTTAAAGTAGCACATGATGGAAAGGCTGCTAAAGAAGAGTTTGTTAATTTTAGCCCTAATTTAGTTGTATTAGATATGATGCTGCCTGGAATTGACGGAATGGAAGTATTAAAGTGGATAAGAAAAGACAGTAATGTTCCGGTAATTATGTTAACTGCTAAAGGAGAAACTTTTGATAAGGTATTAGCTTTAGAAATTGGTGCAGATGACTATGTAGTTAAACCTTTTGAACCAAAAGAATTATTAGCGAGAGTAAAAGCAGTTATGAGAAGATATTCAGGAGAAGAGCCTGATAATGTAGTATTAAACTTTCCAGGTTTAACTATAGATGCTAACTCATATAAAGTTATATACAATGGAGAAGAAGTTAAAACTCCTCCTAAAGAATTTGAACTTTTACACTATCTTGCAAGTAATAAGAATAAAGTTTTCACAAGAGATCAATTATTATGTGAAGTTTGGGGATATGATTATCCAGGTGATTCAAGAACTGTTGATGTTCACATAAAGAGATTAAGAGAAAAATTAAACGGTGGAGAAGACTGGCAACTTGAAACTGTTTGGGGTGTTGGGTATAAATTTGAGGTGAAATAATGAGATGGCGTGGCTTAGTTCCAAAGTTAATATTAACACTAAGCGTAACAATATGCATTACTTTCTTTATTGTAGGTATAATACTTTCTAGCTTGTTTAGAGAAGAATATTATCAAGAAAGATTAAAAAGCTTATCTGGAGAAGCAGAAGTTATAGAACAAGTTGTAAATTCATTTATGAATAGTGAAACTACTTTAGGTGAATTAGATAAATCTATATCATTTATAGGAGATTCGTTAAAAGCAGATATTTATTTAATTGATAGTTATGGTTACATATATTCAGTTTCTAATGAAAAATATTATTATTTAAAGCGAACAAAAATAGATGATGATGATATGAAAACATTAAAGGAGAATATTCCTATAGAGGAGAAGAAAAAAAATGAATTTATATATTCTAAACCTATCTTCTATAAAGGAGTGTTTACAGGAGCTGTTTCAATAGTTACTCCTTTAAGTGCTTTATCAGATTCTCTTGTTAGAATTAATCAAATTGTATGGATGTGCGTAGCTATAGCTATAATTTTTTCAGGTTTAGCAATATATTTTATTTCAAGAAAGATAATTATAAAACCTTTAAAAGTTATAAATAATGCTGCGAAAAAAATTGCTAATGGAGAAATAGGAAATAGAGTTAATGTTTCTTATGATGATGAGGTTGGTGAGTTAGCTGAGTCATTTAATATAATGGCAACTTCTATTGAAGAAGCAGAACTAAATAGAAGAGAATTTATATCTAATGTATCTCATGAGTTAAGATCACCAATGACATCAATTAAGGGCTTTATAACTGCCATATTAGATGGCGTTATTCCTAAAGATAAAGAAGAGTATTATCTTGTTATAGTAAATGATGAGATAAGTAGATTAACTAGACTTATAAATGACTTATTAGATTTATCTGCTATGCAAGCTGGAAAACTAGAGTTTAATATAAGTGAGTTAGAATTAAATAGAATTATAGAGACAACTGTATTAAAGATGAATCAAAAGGCTTCAAGTAAAAATATAAAAATTGAAGTTCTATTGGAGAGCGAAAAATTATATGTTTATGGAGACAATGATAGATTAATACAAGTTGTTACTAACTTAGTTGATAATGCCATAAAATATTGTGATGAAAATGGTGAAGTAAAGATATCAACTAAGACAAAGGGAAGTAAGATTGTTGTTAGCATATTTAACACTAGTAAAGGAATAAATGAATATGATTTAACTCATATTTGGGATAGATTCTATAAAGTTGACAAGGCAAGAAGTAATAAAACTAGTACAGGATTAGGATTATCTATTGTGAGAAATATAATACTGCAACTAGAAGAAGATATTTGGGCTGAAAATGTCAAAGGTAAAAATGGTGAAATAAAAGGTGTTAGATTTAATTTTACTTTAACTAAAGTTAAATAAGTATTGCATAGGAGGTCTTTATGGGGAATTTTTTTAAGAACTCTAAAAAGGGGAAGAATCTCCATGGAGTAAATAAAAAAAACTATGACAATATAGTTATAAAGAAGGATAAAAAAAGGTTTTGGATAAAAAGATTATTAAGGTTAATTAGTTTTATTGTTTTAATTGCTTTGGTAAGTTTTATTGCCTTTAGATACTATATAAAAGGTTTAACTATGAAAGAACAAAAATCGAATCTTTTAAATGAAATAAAAGATGGAAGATATGATATAACTAATTTAGCAAATAAATCAGCATCTAGTTTAGTTACAATTAGTGATGATGAGAATAATTTAGCTATAGGAAAAGAAAATGGTAAAAATGTGTCTGGATCTATTATAAGGACAGATGGATACATAATAACTAGTTATATTGCAATAAAAGATTTTTCAAAAATTTATGTAAAAATATCAAGTAATGATATAAGTCCTTTTGAGGCTAAAATTATTGGGTTTGATAAGGATACTGACATTGCAGTATTAAAAATAGAGGCTGATGGATTAAAAAGTGTTTCAACATCAGAATTAGAGGTTATAGAAACAGGCGAAAAAGTTGCAACATTAGGAAATACAACAAGTGAAGAACCGGTAGGTTTTGTATCTAATGGAATAGTGTGTGCGCCTATAAAGAAAACAAGTATAGTAGAAGAGGGTAATTCTGATTCTAAGGTTTTTGATCTTATAGAAACTAATTCTTTAATAAATTCAGAGAATAATAGTGGTATATTATGTGACTATAATGGAATAGTTATTGGTATAAATAGTTTGTATTTTACTAATAAATTTTCTAAGCCAGGAGTATATTATGCACTAGAAATAAATGATGCTTTAATAATAGCAGATTCTATAATAAGAAAAGGTGAAGTTAATGCAAGTGTAACCTTAGGGATTACAGGATCTACTGTTGCAGATGAAAAGAGCGATGTTTATGGAGTTTATGTAGAAGATGTTGATAAAGATGGAAATGCATTTAATGCAGGAATAAAGCCAACAGATATAATAGTTGAAGTTGATGATGAGAAGGTTAAGAATATAGAAGGCTTAGCTTACTTATTGAAAAAATATTCTGTAGGTAACATAATTAAACTTAAAGTTATAAGAGGAGATACCATAAAAGATATTTCTGTAACTTTAAAGTGATTAAAAGAATATAACCCTTCACATAATTTAGTGAGGGGTTTTTTGTTGTTTTATATTAATAGTAAAAGTATAATTAAAGAATGGTTTAATTAAAAAAATAAAAATTTAATCAAAATGGAGGTTAATATGATTTTAATAGTTGGATTAGGAAATCCTGGAAAACAATATGAGCAAACTAGACATAATATTGGGTTTGATGTAATTGATTATATGGCAAACAAGTATAATATTGATATAAATAGGGAAAAATTTAAAGGTATTTGTGGTGAAGGATTTATAGATAATAAAAAGGTTATTTTATTAAAACCTTTAACATATATGAACTTAAGTGGAGAAAGCATAAGAGAACTTGCTAACTTTTATAAGCTAGAAGATGATGAAATAATAGTAGTTTATGATGATATAAGCTTAAATATAGGAAGATTAAGAATAAGAGAAAAAGGTAGTGCTGGGGGGCATAATGGAATCAAGAGTATAATACAAAATCTTGGTGGAGATAAATTCCCAAGGGTTAAAGTTGGTGTAGGACAACCTAAAGATAACTTAGTAAATCACGTTTTAGGAAAATTTTCAAAGGAAGATAGAGAGCTTATAGAAAAAGTTATTCCAGTAGCAAGTGATGCAATAGTTGAAATTTTAAAAAATGATGCTAAGGAATCAATGAATAAATTTAATGGAGTTAATATAGAATAAGTTATTTATATTAGAATGGTGGTGTTTAGATTGAGGTTACAGGGGTTAATGGCTCCCTTATTAAATAGTGATGCTTTTCAAAAGGTTAAATCCTTTATAGAAAATGGTAATTATCCAATAATGGTAAATGGTTTATCTGATTCAGGAAAATCATATTTTATAAATGGTATATATGAGGAATCAGATAAGCCTATAGTTGTTGTTACACATAATGATATTGAAGCTAGAAATATATATGAGGATTTATCTTTTTACTTGTCTAATGTGTATTATTTACCTTCAAGAGAGATTGTATTTTACAATATAGATGCTATTTCTGGAGATTTAAGATGGGCAAGATTAAAGGTTATAAAGGAAATGCTAAGAAGTACTAAAAAAATTATAGTTACTTCTATAGATGCTTTTGCAGCAACTTATACACCTAAGGAACTTTATAAAAGTCATATATTAAAAATTAAAGTTGGAGATGAAGTCGATTTTAAAGAGATTTCTAATAAGCTTATTGAATCAGGTTACGAAAGATTAGAAACGGTTGAAGGAAAAGGTGAATTTTCATTAAGAGGAGGAATATTAGATGTATTTCCTCCTAATTCAGCTAATCCTTTTAGAATAGAATTATTTGGAGATGAAGTTGATTCTATTAGAACTTTTAATGTAGAGTCACAAAGAAGTATAGAAAAAGTAAATAGGGCAGAAATATTTCCGGCTAAGGAAGTTATATTAAGTAAAGAAACTATAGAGAATGCTATAGAGAAGATGAGAAAAGAACTTTATGAGTTTGAAAATAAAGTTTCTGATAAGGATATCAAAGAGAAACTTAGAAAATTAATAGAAAGTAACATAGAAGCATTACAAGAAAATTGGAGTTTTGAAAATATAGATAGTTATTTACCATTTTTCTTTGATAAGCCAGCAACATTATTTGATTATTTAAATAATTATACATTTATAATTGATGATGCTAAGAGATGTAAAGGAAAACTAGAAAGTACTGTGTTTGAGTTTACTGAAAACTATGAAGCTTTCTTGGAAAGAGGAAGTATATTGCCTTCTCAAATTAATTTAAGCCTAAGTTCAGAAGTGGTAGAAGAATCATTTAAGAAGCATAAAATAATAAATTTATCTCCTTTTGGAGATGGTGGGTTTATAGAATGTTTAAATAGAGTTGAGGTAAAACAAAGTACTAAGAGTGGATATCAAGGTCAACTTGATATGCTTATAGATGATATAAAAGAGAATAAGAAAAACGGATTTAGAACTTTAATACTTTCAGGAACAAGACCAAGGGGAGAAAGATTAGTAAGTACCTTAAGAGAATTAGAGATAGAGAGTGTATATAAAGATAATGTTTATGAAATAAATGATGGAGAAGTTGTAATAACATTTGGAGAGCAGAATAAAGGATTTGATTATCCTGATATGAAACTTTGTTTAATATCAGATAAGAGTGTTTTTGGTGAGAGTAAAAGAGCTAAAAGAACTAAGAGAAAAAAATCAAAAGGTGTATCTAAAATTAAGAGTTTTGCTGAGTTAAAGCCTGGAGATTATGTAGTTCATGTAAATAGTGGTATAGGTGTATATAAAGGTATAAAACAAATAGAAGTTCAAGGACATAAAAGAGATTATTTAGATATTGAATATTTAAAAGGTGATAAGCTATATGTACCAGTTGAACAGTTAGATTTAGTGCAAAAATATATTGGAGCAGATAGTGCTTCTCCTAAGATAAGTAAATTAGGAGGAAATGAGTGGATAAAAGCTAAAGCTAAGGTAAGAAAATCTATAAATGATATAGCTGGTGACTTGGTAAAATTATATGCGGAGAGATCAACTGTAAAGGGCTATAAATTCTCAAAGGATACTCAGTGGCAAAAGCAATTTGAAGATGAATTTCCATATGAAGAGACCCAAGATCAATTATCAGCTATTGAAGATATAAAAGGCGATATGGAAGCAAATAAAGTTATGGATAGATTGCTTTGTGGTGATGTTGGATATGGAAAAACTGAGGTTGCTATTAGAGCAGCGTTTAAAGCTGTAATGGATGGAAAACAAGTAGCATTTTTAGTGCCTACAACAATACTAGCAGAGCAGCATTATAAGAATATGAAAAAAAGATTTGCTGGATTTCCTATAACTATTGATATGATAAGTAGATTTAGGACTAAGAAGCAACAAACAGAAACCCTAAAGGCTTTAAAAGAAGGAAATGTTGATATATTAATAGGTACACATAGACTTGTTTCTAAAGATATTCAGTTTAAGGATTTAGGACTTCTTATTGTGGATGAAGAGCAAAGATTTGGGGTAACACAAAAAGAAAAGATTAAGAGTTTTAAGAAGAATGTTGATGTTCTTACTTTAAGTGCAACTCCAATACCTAGAACTCTTCATATGTCACTTACAGGAGTGAGAGATATTTCTGTAATAGAGACTCCACCAGAGAATAGGTATCCTATTCAAACCTATGTTGTAGAACAAAATGATCAACTTATTAGAGATGCCATTTTAAGAGAGATTAATAGAGATGGTCAAGTTTATTTTGTTCATAATAGAGTTGAAAGTATTCAAGAAGTGGCTAGCTATATACAAGAGCTTGTTCCAGAATGTAAAGCTACTGTTATTCATGGACAAATGACAGAGAGACAGTTAGAAAATGAAATGATAGACTTTATGGAAAGGAAGTACGATGTTTTAGTATGTACTTCTATAATAGAAACAGGAATTGATATTTCAAATGTAAACACAATAATAGTAAATGATGCAGATAAAATGGGACTTTCTCAGCTTTATCAATTAAGAGGTAGAGTTGGTAGAAGTAATAAGGTTGCTTATGCATATTTTCTATATCAAAGAGATAAGGTATTAACTGAGGTTGCAGAAAAGAGACTTAAAGCCTTAAAAGATTTTACAGAACTTGGATCAGGTTTTAAAATAGCTATGAGAGACCTTGAAATAAGAGGAGCTGGAAATATGATGGGTTCAGCCCAACATGGGCATATGGCAGCCATAGGATATGATTTATACTGTAGAATGTTAGAAGATACTATAAGAATTGTTAAGGGTGAAATAGAAAGAGAGCCAGTAGAGACAACTGTAGATTTAAAAGTGGATGCATTTATTCCTTCAAGTTATATAAAAGATGAAATTCAAAAGATTGAAGTATATAAGAAAATTGCTGCTATAGAAAGTGAAGAGGATTATGAATATGTTAAAGAAGAACTAGAAGATAGATTTTCTAATATACCAAATACAGTTTATAATCTTATGGATATAGCTTATATAAAAAGTAAAGCTAAGCTTTTAAATATTGAAGAGATAAAAGAAAAGAATGAAGATATAATATTTATATTTGAAAGTAGAGAAAGAACAGATAAGAGAATATTTAAAATGCTTTTAGAAGGATATAAAGACGATATATTAATTGAATTTGGAGATAAACCAACAATTTTATATAGAGTTAAGGATAAGAAAAAAGAAGATGTTTTATCTACTTTTAAAGAAATGTTAGATAAGTTAATAGCTTTAAATAATTTGTAAATTGAAATATTATTGTAACATTGATATACTAAAATAGAATTTAAATAGAATATTATGTAAATTTTAATCTGAGAAAGGCGAGGTATTAAAATGGTAAGTGTAAAAAAAATAGTAGCATCTGCACTAGTGGGAGTTTTAATGTTTAGTGCTGTTGGATGTAATATGGTAGAAAAAACTCAAGCCGCTATTGATAAGACTACTGTAGCTACGGTTAATGGGGAGAAAATAACTTTAGGAGAGGTTGATTCACATTTAAAAGGAGTCTTTGAACAAATGAAGAGCCAATATGGTGATAAGTATATGGACGATCCTCAAGCTGCACAACAAATATTACAACAAAGACAGGGTATACTTAATAGTATGGTAGAAGAAAAAGTTTTAGTAGCTGAAGCAAAGAAAGAGAATATAGTTCCAAGTGAAGATGACTTAAATAAAAAAGTTGATGAACAAGTTAAAAAATATAAAGAGCAATATGGTGAAGAAGGATATAAAAAAGCAGTAGAAAGTATGGGTTATACTGAAGATACATTTAAAGATTATTTAAAAAATCAGTTTATAGCTGAATCAGTTGTAGAGAATGTTACTAAGAATACAAAAATAACTGACGAAGAAGCTCAAAAGTACTATGATGAGAATAAAAAACAATTTGAAGTTCAAGCTAAGGGTGTCTTAGCAAGACACTTATTATTTGAAAATGAAGATGAGGCTCAAAAAGCTTATGATGAAATTCAATCAGGACAAACAACATTTAATGATTTATATTCAAAATATGAAAATAATAAATTAGAGAATAAGATGCCTATTGCAGAAAGTTTAGTAGTACCAGATGAAAATGCACAAGTTGCTAAAGAATTTGCAGATGGATTAAAACAATTAAAAGAAGGAGAAATATCTAAGCCTATAAAAACTCAATTTGGATACCATATAATTCAAGCTGGACCTACTTATGAAAAAGGAGCACAGTTACCATTTGATGAGGTTAAATCACAAATAATACAAATTTTAAAACAACAAAAAGTTTCACAAACATTAAAAACTGATATGGATCAATGGAAAAAAGATTTAAATGTTAAAGTTTATGATGATAAATTAAAAGAAGGATTAAAACTAAGCAAATAGTTATTATTAAGACTTATGGAAGTTATTCCATAAGTCTTTTTTTTTTAGAAATTTTGATAGATATTTTCTTAAATTGGCTATTAAATTTAAAGATTACATAAATATAATGAATATGCATAAAATTTCAAATAAATTAAATACTATTAGTGTAGACAAAGATTAGTGATTAGAATTTATAAAGGGAGGTAAATATAAATGAAAGCTACTGGAATAGTAAGACGTATTGATGACTTAGGTAGAGTTGTAATACCTAAAGAAATAAGAAGAACTTTAAGAATAAGAGAAGGAGATCCTTTAGAAATTTTTACTGATAGAGATGGTGGAGTAATATTAAAAAAATACTCACCAATAGGAGAACTAACAGACTTTTCAAAGGAATATGCTGAAGCTTTACACCAATCTACAGGTCATATAATTCTTATATCAGATAATGATGAATTTATATCTGTAAGTGGAACTTCTAAAAAAGAGTTTTTAGAAAGAAAAATAAGTGATGAGTTAGAGAATATAATGGATAAGAGAAAATCAGTAGTATTAGGTACTGATAATAAGGGTTTAATACCAATTTATAGTGATGATGATGAAAGTAAATATAGTTGTCAGGTTATAGCACCTATATTAGCTGGAGGTGATGCTATAGGATCCGTAGTTATACTTTCTAAAGAGGGCAAAGTTTTAGGTGAGGTTGAACAAAAATTAGCAGAAACAGCAGCTGCATTCTTAGGTAAACAAATGGAGCAATAATAAAGCTACCATAATTAAATATTTGTATTTTAAATAGTAATAATACCTCTGAATTTAAAATAATATAAAATGAGACTTAATTTAAAGAAAGTAAATTATTACTTAAATTAAGTAATATTAAATCAATGTAATTTTAATAAGTATTAAATATAGAATTTTAATATAGTTTGTTTAATTTAAATTTGGAGGTATTTTATGAAGAAACAATCTCTTATAAAAGGTAGTCTTGTACTTGCTTGTGCTGGTGTTTTAGCCAAGTTTCTTGGTTTGTTTTTTAGATGGCCATTAATAATGTTAATAGGAGATGAAGGATTAGGATATTATCAAATGACTTATCCTTTATATATGCTTTTTGTTGCAATTGCAGCTGGAATACCTATAGCAGTATCTAAATTAGTATCTGAAAAAAATGCTTTAGGGAAATATGAGGAAAGTTTTCAAGTAATAAAAGAAGCTTTAAAGGTAATGGTTTTACTAGGAATAGGGACAAGCATATTTTTAGCTGTAGGTGGTAAGTTTCTTTTACCATTTTTAAAATGGGATGATAAAGCTTATTACTCTATACTAGGAATTTGTTTAGCTCCTACATTAATAGGAATAATAACTCCTATTAGAGGATTTTTTCAAGGATTTCAAAATATGACTCCAACTGCAATATCTCAAATACTAGAGCAAATAGGTAGAGTTATAGTTGGTGTTGGATTAGCTTATATATTGATAGATAAAGGGATTGAATACTCTGCAGGGGGAGCATCTTTTGGAGCTGTAGCTGGAGCTTTTGTAGCAGCCGTATATTTAATTCCTAAATACAAAAATATAAAAAAAAGCTTTAATCTAGGCAAGATAAAAGGTAGTCATGAGATATTTATGGAAATAATAAATATAGCCCTTCCTATATCTATAGGTGCAGCTGTAGGCAGTATTATGGGAGTTATAGATTCTGTTTTAGTTCCTCAAAAACTTTTACAAGCTGGATTTACAGGACAAGAAGCTACCGTTTTATATGCTCAATTGACAGGAAAAGCTACTGTGTTTACAAATATTCCAATGACCTTAGCTACTGCGTTAGCAGCTTCAATAATACCTATAATTTCTGAATTATATATTCTTAAAAATAAAGTACAAGTTAAAGAAAAGATAAATACTACAATGAAATTATGCATGATAGTTTCTATTCCATGTTTTTTAGGTTTATTCTTTATGGCAGAACCTATAATGAATCTTTTATTTCCAGGAAAAGCTGATGGATTTATGATATTAAAATATTTATCAATTAGTGTTCCATTTTTAGTTGGAACACAGATAACAACATCAATATTGCAAGGAATGGGGTATTATTACAGACCTGTTTTTCATCTTTTTATAGGGTGTATCTTAAAAGTATTATTAACTATGAATTTAATACCTATAAGATTTTTAAATATTTATGGTGCTGTAATAGCAACAATAATATCTTATTTTGTAGTATTAATATTAAATTTACTATATATGGCTAAGAGGTTTAAATACTCTCCTAATATAAAAGATGTATTAATAAAGCCTATCTTCGCATCAATTTTAATGATTGGCACAGTTTTATATTTATATACACAAGCTTTAAAATATAGTGGAAGTAACAGTATATCTTGCTTAATAGCTATATTTGTGGGTATTATTATATATATGATATCATTGTTTGTACTTAAAATTTTTAGCGTAGAGGAAATAAAGGGACGACTAAGAAATTAATTTTTATATGTTGCGAAGGAGAATATGGAATGCTTAAGATAATGGGTCTAGGGCCAGGTGCCTATGAAGCATTAACAATAGGTGCTTTAAAAGAATTAAAAAACAATAAAAATATATATTTTAGAACAGAAAAACATCCTACAGTGGATTTCTTAAAAGATGAAGGGATTAAGTTTGAATCGTATGATCATGCATATGAAAGATATGATAGCTTTGATGATGTATATAAATATATTGCAGAGGATTTAATAACTAAAATTAATGATGATGAAGATTTAATATATGCAGTACCAGGTCATCCTTTAGTGGCAGAAAAATCTGTGGTTAATTTAATTGAATTATGCAAACAAAATAATATTGAGTATGAAGTATTGCCAGCAGTTAGCTTTGTAGATGCTATGATGGAAGCTCTGCAAGTAGATCCAATAGAGGGTGTAAAAATAATTGATGCCTTTGACATGAAAAATCAAATATTAGATAAGCGTGTTGGAACTATAATAACTCAAGTTTATAATAATTTCATAGCTTCAGAAGTTAAGTTAAAACTTTTAGAAGGGTATGAAGATGATACTGAAATAATATTTGTAAGAGCAGCTGGAGTTGAAGGTTTAGAGAGTATAAGAAAAATATCTTTATATGAATTAGATTGGCAAGAAGATATAGATTATTTAACTTCAATATATATACCTAAAGATTTAGGAAATAAAAAGGATTTTCAAGATTTATTAGATATTATAGAAACCTTAAGAAATCCAGGTGGATGTCCTTGGGATAGGGAGCAAACTCATGAGAGTTTAAAAAGTGCTCTTTTAGAAGAATGCTACGAAGTAATTGATGCTATTGAAAATGAAGATGAGGATGCTTTAATAGAAGAGCTTGGTGATGTTTTGCTTCAAGTTGTTTTCCATGCTTCTATAGGTAAAGAAGATGGATATTTTGATATTATTGATGTAATAGGTGGAATATCAAATAAAATGATAAATAGACATCCTCATGTCTTTGGAAATGAAGAATTAAATACTTCAGAGCAAGTTTTAGTAAATTGGGATGAAATTAAGAAAGAAGAAAAAGGTATAAAAACTCTATCAGAAGAAATGAAAAACATAGCTAAATCTCTTCCAGCTACAACAAGAGCTTATAAGGTTCAAAAGAAAGCTAAAAAGGTAGGTTTTGACTGGGATGATGTAAATTGTGCTATGGATAAGGTAAAAGAGGAATTAAATGAGATAAAAGAGGTTTATAATTGTGAAGACAAGTCAATAATAGAAGGTGAAGTAGGTGACTTACTTTTTGCTTGTATAAATGTAGCAAGATTCTTAGAAGTTGATGGAGAACTAGCTTTAGATAAGACAATTAAAAAATTTATAAATAGATTCTCTTATATTGAAAATCAAGCAATAAAAAACAATAAGAATTTAAAGGATATGACTTTAGAAGAGATGGATAAACTATGGGAAGAGGCTAAAACAAGTGAAAAATAAGTGTTTTTATTAATTTATGGCTTATTAAAATTAAAAAAAGCATAAATTTTAAAAAAAATGCAAAAATATCAGTATTTTTAGGGTAAAAATTGAAAGTATTGACTATACAAAGAAAGAAATATATATTATGATAATATAAGTTGATACTAGTTCATTTTGATAACTGGTAAACAATTATTGCAGTAAACTAACTGGAATTTTAAGGAGGATGTAAAAGTGAATAAAGCAGAATTAATAACAAGCATGGCTGAAAAAAGCAACTTAACTAAAAAAGATGCTGAATTAGCTTTAAAAGCATTCATAGAAAGCGTTAGCGAAACTCTAGAAAATGGTGATAAAGTTCAATTAGTTGGATTCGGAACTTTTGAAACTAGAGTAAGAGCTGAAAGAGAAGGAAGAAATCCAAGAACTAAAGAAGTTATAAAAATACCTGCTTCAATAGCTCCTGTATTCAAACCAGGTAAAGAGTTAAAAGAAAGAGTTAACGCTTAATTTTAGATATTTTAAGTTTTGTTAATTTAACTTTAAAAAAGCCCGAGTTATTACTCGGGCTTTTTTTATCAATTAATGAAGTTTCTTTAAAATAAAGGAGGATGTCCTATGAGATTAGATAAGTATTTAAAAGTTTCTAGAATAATTAAAAGAAGAACAGTTGCTAAGGAAGCTTGTGAAAGTGGTAGAGTAATAATAAATGGAAAAGTTGCAAAACCTTCAAATGATATAAAAGAAGGTGATGTAATAGAAATATTATTTGGAAACAGAAATTTAAAAGCAAGAGTTATAAACATTGCTGAACATGTTAGAAAAGAAAACGCTAAAGAGATGTATGAGATACTAGAAGGCGAAGAAGATAAAGAATAATATGGTTAACTTAAAACTTTATTATTAAAAATGACTAATATAATTTTTAAAAATTATATTAGTCATTTTTTTGAGTAAAGATGAATAATCATAAGTTAGGGAAAATATTTTTTTACATAGGAGGCTTTCTTATGACTGATAAAAAAGATGAAAATAAAACAATAAAAGGTACAAGCAATTTATCTTTAGAAAATAGAAAAATTTTATCCGTTACAGGGGTAAATGAAGTTATAAACTTTGACGAAGAAAAAATAAGTTTGAAAACAGATTTAGGCCCATTACTAATAAAGGGATCTGAATTAAAGATGAATAAATTAGATGTTCAAAATGGGGAGGTTATAATAGGAGGATTTATTAGTAATATTGATTACTTAAATAAAAAAAATAAGCGTAAAAGAAATATAAAATTACTTTCTAAAATATTTAAATAGGTGGGAGATATGCTTTTAGATATAACTATTCAATTTAAAATTGTTATTTTTGCAATATTATCTGGAATAATAATTGGATTTTTATTTGATATTTATAGAGAATTTAGGGGAGTTTGTAAAAATAAAATATTAATAACAATTGAAGATATATTATTTTGGGTATGGTGTAGTTTAATTGTATTTGTATTTTTACTAAAATATAATTATGCACTTTTAGGTGTATATGTATATGTGTTTATGGGAATAACTTTAGTTATTTATTTAAAAACATTATCTAAATATTTTAGAAAAATGCAACATAAAATTCTAGCTATACTATTAAAGAATCTAAGAATAATATTGAAAAATATAAGATATGCATTTAAAAATACATTTACGAATTAAAAAGTTAATTCATGAGGTAAAAATTGCTTGAATTAAGCTATAATAGTGTTTACAATAGACTTATATCGTACCGTTTCAAGTATGGGGGTATAAGAGTGAAAAAAAGAATGAATCTAAAAAATATGGTAATAATTATATTAATTGCTATATTAGTTATTTCTTATGTTAGACAAGAACTTACAATGAACAAAATAAAAAAAGACATAGAAGCTAAGCAAACTCAGCTTAATGAGCTTCAAGATAAAAATAAGAAGTTACAAGATGAGGTAAACCAATCTTCAACAGACGAATACATAGAGAGAATGGCTAGAGAAAGATTAGGTATGATTAAGGAAGGCGAGAAGGTTATTACTAACTCAGATTCACCTCAAGATAAGCAAAATAATTCTGAAGTAAAAAACAATCAGAATAAATAAGGTTATTATTAAAAATAACATATATTTTATTTATAAATTTAAGGAGGAAACTTTTAAACATGACCTTAATGGCAGGAAACATATTAGAGGGTAGAATAATTAACATCACAAACTTTGGTGCGTTTGTTGAGGTGGAAGGAAAGACAGGTTTAGTTCATATATCTGAAGTAGCAGATACTTATGTTAAAGATATAAGAGAGCATCTTAAAGAAGATGACAAAGTTAAAGTGAAAGTAATATCAGTTGATGATAAAGGCAAAATAAGCTTATCAATAAAGCAAGCTATGCCACCAAAGAAGAAATCTGTTAAACCTGCAGATTTTGATTGGAATAATGAAAAGAAAGCTAAGCCAAAACAAAATTTTGAAGATATAATGTCAAAGTTTTTAAAGGATAGTGAAGAAAGACTTCAAGATGTAAAAAAACATCAGGATGTTAAACAAAGAAAAAGAAAATCAATATAATATTTGTTAAAATCCCTTAGATATACTCTAAGGGATTTTAAATTTATATTTTGTATGTGTAGAGAAGTTAACACTGGTTTAAAATAGAATTTCAATAATATATAGGTTATGATAAAAAACTTTTATTTTAATTATTTTTAGGTTTAATTTAGAAAGGTGTATGGTTTTTAGCTGTATTCTAGATTACATGAGGGTTCATTAATATTTATAATAAATTTTATAAAAAACTTTAAAAAATATGTTGACAGTGTGCTTGTGCTTATGTATAATAAATCTTGTCGTTGGGAAACACGATGACATGCCGAAGTGGCGGAACTGGCAGACGCACAGGACTTAAAATCCTGCGGTGCTAACACACCGTACCGGTTCGATTCCGGTCTTCGGCACCACAACATCGCGGGGTGGAGCAGCTGGTAGCTCGTCGGGCTCATAACCCGAAGGTCGTAGGTTCAAGTCCTGCCCCCGCAACCACATGGCGGGATAGCTCAGTTGGCTAGAGCATTCGGTTCATACCCGAAGGGTCGCAAGTTCGAATCTTGTTCCCGCTACCATTTAAACTTAATATATGCCGAAGTGGCGGAACTGGCAGACGCACAGGACTTAAAATCCTGCGATGCTAACACATCGTACCGGTTCGATTCCGGTCTTCGGCACCAAAACTCATCTTATCATAAGATGAGTTTTTTTGTTTTTCTTTAATATATAAGTATCTTTTTACAGATAAAAAGATACTTTATTCAACAAAAATTATCTTTAATAAAGTCTAAAAAAGATAATATATTTCTGTAAATTGATGTTAGTCTATTGATTTACAATTTAATGGGAATTAAATTATAGAATTTATATAAAAAAATATAAATTTAACAAATTTTTGTTTTATTATGTCTTAAAAAAATAAAATATTAATCTACATATTTACAAATTTTTCCTGTAAAGCTTGCTATAATGTTGATAAAGATAGAAGGTTAGGAGGATAAATATGCAATATGGAGTTAAAATTGATAATTACAAAAGAGTAAAGGATTCAGAAAATGTAAAAAATAATATGAAAATAGAAGCTTCTAAGATTGGGCTTGTTATGACTATGATTGCAGGTGTGTTAATAAGTAGAGTGTATTTAGATATGACATTTGGAGTAGCTGAAGTATTAGCTCCATTTGGATTAGCATATTTAATTGCAATAACAAATTATGAAAAAAAATATATATTATCATCAAGTTTAGGAGTTATAGTAGGTTATATTACCTTGTTTAATAAGGTTAGTAACTTTTCAGCTTATATAATAATATCAACTATAGTTACCATAATTTCTATGAGTAAACTAGATAAAAAGGCTAGAAATATAGCAAGTTTTATTATTGTATTTTTAGGATTATTTGTTTATGGGATTTTATCAGGAAGCTCAGATATAATTTTGCATTTAATAGGTACAATTTCAGTAACAGCATTAGTTTTTCCTATATATTATGTTGTGAGCTATACATTAAAATGTATAGCAGAAATAAATACTCAACATTTTTTTTCAATAGATGAAATTGTGAGTATAGAGCTATTTATATGTTTATTAATAGTTGGAATTGGAACTATATCACTATATGATATTAGCTTTAGAAATATAGCATCTATACTTTTTATTATAGCTTTAGCTTTTATTTCAGATACTAATATGGGTGCTGGAGCAGGTATAACTATGGGGATAATATTAGGATTTGCTACAGGAAACCTTATGGAGAGCATAGCTATTTATGGAGCCTGTGGTTTAGTTGCTGGGATATTTAGAGAGTCAGGAAAGCTTTTTACAGCTTTATCATTTAACATAATTTTTGTAATAGTAACTTTATATTCTGGAGTTTTTAATAATATTTCATTTATAGAAGCAATAGTTGGAACAGTATTATTTCTTTTAATTCCTAAAAAAATATACAATAAAATTTCTTTAGAAATAAATAAAGATAAAAAAGTTGGATATTTTAGTGAAGTTAGATTCGCTGAAATTAAAGATGAATTAACTGAAAGATTGAAAGATTTTACTGAAGTATTATCTATAATGGGTAAGTCATTAAACAATTTAGTTGGTAATGATAAATTATCTATAAAAAATAAGGGAAATGCATTAGTAGAAAATTTATCAGATAGAACTTGTAGTGACTGTGATATGAGATATATGTGTTGGAAGAGAGAACTTCATCAGACATATAATGCTTTTTCTGATTTAATAAGAAATTACGAAAATAATTCAGGAACTTTTCCTCATGAGCTTGAAAAAAAATGCATAAAGAAATATGCTCTAATGAAAAATTTAGAAGATATAATGAATATCTATATGGTAAATGAAGCATTAAAAAGTAGATTAGGAGAAGGAAGAAAAATATTATCTAATCATATAAATAATATGTCAGTTACAATTAGTGAAATAGTTGATGAATTTGGAAGTGAGCTTCATCTATGTACTGATGTAGAAAAAAGTATCAAAAAAACTCTTTTAAAATATGGTATTAATTTTGGAAGTTTAATATGTTATAACGATAAAAATGGAAGAATTAAAATCAAGATGCAAATGGAAAATTGTATGGGATCTCAAGCTTGTATAAAAGTAGTTCTTCCTATAATAAGTGAAACTATAGGTAAAAACATGAGTATTGGAAGTGAAGTATGTAATATAAATAGCAAAAGTAATATGTGTGAGGTAGTTATTGAAGAAGCTCCTAAATATCATATTAATTCACATGTGGCAGTTGCAACAAAAGAGGGAGAAAAGTTCACTGGAGATTCATATTCATATGGTAGAACAAAGGATGGGAATTATATAACTGTAATATCAGATGGTATGGGTTCAGGACCAGAAGCAGGAATTGAAAGTAAAGTTTCTGTAGAAATAATAGAGAAATTTATGGAAGTTGGTTTTGATGAAAAAATAGCTATTGATGCAGTTAATGCAATTATGAGTATAAAGTTTAGTGAAGATGAAAAATTTTCTACATTAGATATGAATAAAATAGACTTATATACTGGAAATGCTAAGTTTATGAAAGTTGGAGCTATAGAAAGCTTTATAAAGAGAGGAAATAAGGTAGAAGTTATAAATTCAAATACACTTCCATTTGGTGTTTTAGAAGAGCCAGATGTAGATACTGTTGAAAAGCAAGTAGGAAATGGTGATGTAATAGTTAGTATAAGTGATGGTATTTTAGATGTTAAAAATGATGGAAGTTTTGATACTACATGGTTAATTGAATTTTTAAAGAATACTAAGTATAGACAGCCTAAAGATTTATCAATAGCTATTTTAGAAAAAGCTAAGGAGTTAAGTGGAGGAAAGGCTAAGGATGATATGACAGTGGTTGTATCTAAGGTTTTTGGAATAAATTAAGAAAAGGAGAGTGGATGAGAACTAAATAAAATCTATAGATTATTTTATATATAGATTTTACTTAAAAAGAAGAGTTCTTATGCACTTTCTTTTATATTTAAGTAAATAATTAAATTTATTATTTTAAATTAGTTATACGAATTTTTTTAAGAACATAATGGATTTTTTATGTGTTATAATATTAGGGCAAAATATAATATTTATGGAGTGAGTTACGATGAAGAAAAAGGTTATAGATTTTATAAAGGAAAACTCCATGATTAAAAGTGGAGATAGGGTTTTAGTGGCTTTATCAGGTGGACCAGATTCAGTATGTTTACTACATATTTTAAGTGAACTTAGGGAATTATTACACATAGAAGTATATGCAGCCCATGTGAACCATTGTTTAAGAGGTGAAAGTGCTCTAAAAGATGAAGCTTATGCAGAAGAACTTTGTAAAAATTTAAATATAAAATATTTTGTAAGAAGGGTAGATATAAATAAGATAAGTGAGGAACAAAACATTTCAACAGAAATGGCTGGAAGAGAAGAGAGATATAAATTCTTTGAAGAACTAAAAAATAAATATTCATTAGATAAAATAGCTATAGCTCATAATGCTAATGATCAAGCAGAAACTCTTATTATGAGAGCTTTAAGAGGAACTGGAATAGAAGGATTAGTTGGAATTAAACCAGTTAGAGATGTTGTTTTTATAAGACCTATATTAATTTTAACAAGAAAAGAAATAGAAGAATATTGTGAAAGAAATAATTTAAAACCTAGAATAGATGAAACTAATTTAGAAGAAATATATTCTAGAAATAAAATAAGATTAAAGGCAATACCATTTATAGAAAAGAATTTTAATCCTGATATAGTTACCACATTAAATAGATTAGCTTATAGCTGTAGTAAGGATGTAGAGTTTATACAAGAAGAAGTGGAAAAGAGATTTCTTAAACTTTGTATAAAAGAAAATGGCAGCATAATTGTTAAAGAAGAAGCATTTAATGAAAAGGAAGCTTTATTAACAAGAATAATAAAAAAGGCATTATTTGAAGTAAGTTCTAAACATAATAACTTTGAATTAAAACACATACAGGACATAATTGCTCTAAAAAATAAAGGAACAGGGAAACAGATTAATATAACTAATGGGGTAATTGCTGTAAATGAATATGGAGAAATAAGAATAAAATTAATAGATAGTAAAAAGATTAAAGATAATAGAGTTTTAAATTTAGAAAATATCAAAGATGAATTAGATAAAAATCAAAAAGTTGTAATAGAAGATGAGATTTTAGGAAATTATGAATTAATAGTAGAAGATTTTAAAAAAGGTGAAAAATTTTCAAAAGATAGATTTATAAAGTCTTTTGATTATGATAAAATTTCCAATATAGATATTAGATTTAGACAAAATGGAGATAAAATAATTCCTTTAGGAATGAAGAGTAGTAAAAAACTAAAAGATATATTTATAAATAGCAAAGTACCTAAAGAAGAAAGAGATTTTATACCATTAGTGCTATTTAATAATGAAATAGCATGGATTGTAGGAGCTAATGTTAGTGAAACATTTAAAGTTACAAATAAAACTAAAAAGGTAATTAAAATTACTTTTGGAGGAAAGGAAAATTAATTATGACAAGAAACATAAAAGATGATGTTAAAAAAATATTATATTCAGAGGAACAATTAGCTAAACGTATAAAGGAGATGGCTGAAGAAATTAGTAAAGATTACACTGGAAAAGATTTATTAGTTGTTGGTATATTAAAAGGTTCAGTATTATTTACTTCAGATCTTATTAAAAATATAAGCATACCATGTGAAATTGATTTTATGGCTGTTTCAAGTTATGGCAACTCATCTCAAACTTCAGGTGTTGTTAGAATATTAAAAGACTTAGATAGTGATATAGAAAACAAGCATGTTCTTATAGTTGAAGATATAGTTGATACAGGAACTACTTTAAGCTATCTTTTAGAATATTTAAAGGCTAGAAAAGCGGCAAGCATAGAAATAGTTGCTCTATTAGATAAAGAGGCTAGAAGAACTTCAAATGTTTCAGCAAAATACAAAGGATTTGATGTTCCAGATGAATTTATAGTTGGGTATGGAATAGACTATGCTGAAAAATATAGAAACTTACCATTCATTGGTGCTTTAAAAGAAGAAATTTATAAGAAGTAATTCAAAATATTGTAAAACAATATTTCTTATGTTAAAATTCATTAATAATGATAGTTAGAGAGGGGGCGTAGAGATGAAAAAATTACAAAATATGATTACTTATATAGCTATTTTTGCTATAGTACTTATGTTTGCATTTGCTTTTTATAGAAATGGAACTCAAGGAAAAGTGATATCATATAGTGAATTTAAAGAAGCATATGTAGAAAATAAAGTTGAAACAATGACCATAAAAGAAGATAAAATGTCAGTTGATGGAGTTTTAAAAGATGGTAAGAGGTTTACTTCATATGTTTCAAATCAGATGTTAGACAATCTTTTACAAGATACTCAAGGAGTAGAAACTGTAATAAAGTATCTTCCACCTAATAATATGGGAGTTTGGATTAGTTTTATTCCAACAATACTTATAATAGGTGTGATAATATTTGGTTTATTTATGTTCACACAGCAAGCTCAAAATAATGGTGGAAATAGAGGAGTAATGAATTTCGGTAAAAGTAAAGCTAAGATAGCAAATTTAGAAGGAAATAAAGTTACTTTCAAAGATGTTGCTGGTGCTGATGAAGAAAAAGGTGAATTAGAAGAAATTGTTGATTTCTTAAAACAACCTAAGAGATATATAGAAATGGGAGCAAGAATACCTAAAGGAGTTCTTTTAGTAGGACCTCCAGGAACAGGTAAGACACTTCTTGCAAAAGCTATAGCAGGAGAAGCTGGAGTTCCTTTCTTTAGTATATCAGGTTCAGATTTTGTTGAAATGTTTGTTGGAGTTGGAGCTTCAAGAGTAAGAGATTTATTTGAGCAAGCTAAGAAAAATGCTCCATGTATTATATTTATAGACGAAATTGATGCTGTTGGTAGACAAAGAGGTGCTGGACTTGGTGGCGGTCATGATGAGAGAGAACAAACATTAAACCAATTACTAGTTGAGATGGACGGTTTTGGAGTTAATGAAGGAATAATTATGATAGCTGCTACAAATAGACCAGATATCTTAGATCCAGCATTATTAAGACCAGGAAGATTTGATAGAAGAATTTTAGTAGGTGCACCTGATGTTAAGGGAAGAGAAGAAGTACTAAAGGTTCATACAAGAAATAAGCATCTATCAGAAGATGTTGATTTAAAAGTTTTAGCTAAAATGACACCAGGATTTAGTGGTGCAGATCTTGAAAACTTAACTAACGAAGCTGCATTATTAGCAGTTAGAGGTGGTAAAAATAGTATAGATATGGAAGATATTGAAGAAGCTATAACAAGAGTGATAGCTGGACCAGAGAAGAAAAGTAGGGTTGTTAGTGAGTATGATAGAAGAATTACTGCAGTTCATGAATCAGGTCATGCTGTTGTAAGCAATCTTCTAGAGTATGCAGATCCAGTTCATGAAATAAGTATAATTCAAAGAGGAATGGCTGCAGGATATACAATGAATTTACCAGAAGAAGATAGAACTCACACATCTAAGAAACAACTTAAGGATAAGATGGTTGAACTTTTAGGTGGAAGAGTAGCTGAAAAATTAGTTATTGGAGATATAAGTGCCGGAGCTAAAAATGATATAGATAGAGCTAGTCACATTGCTAGAAGTATGGTTATGGAATATGGAATGAGTGATGTTATTGGACCTATATCATTTGGTAATAGTGACGGTGGCGAAGTATTCTTAGGTAGAGATATTGGAAAGAGTAGCAACATAAGTGAAGAAACTAGCGCTAAAATAGATGAAGAAATTAAGAAATTAATTGATGAAGCTTATAGTAGAGCAGAATCTATATTAAAACAAAACATCAATAAATTAAATGCAGTAACTGATGTTTTACTTCAAAAAGAAAAAATTGATGGTGAAGAGTTTAGAGAAATATTTAAAAACTCATAGTTAAAAGAGGTACTTAAGTACCTCTTTTTTTATAATTAATATTTAATTAGGAATTATTTTATATTATAATTTGACTAAAGATTATTCAATTATACGAATGATTTATATTTAAAATAAAAAAATGTTCGATTAAATTCTTTGTTTTTTAAGAAATTATGGGTATAATATTAATTAGATTACTTTGGAATGAGGTGCTTAGTTATGAAAAATGATATTGAAATAGCACAAAGTGCTAAAATGGATCCAATAATAAATATTGCTCAAAAAATAGGGCTTGGAGAAGATGATATTGAGCTTTATGGAAAATATAAGTGTAAGATATCTTTAGATGCAATAAAAAGGCTAGAAAATAATAAAGATGGTAAGCTTGTTTTAGTTACGGCTATAAACCCAACACCAGCAGGAGAAGGAAAATCTACTGTTACAGTAGGATTAGGACAAGCGTTAAATAAAATAGGAAAAAATACTGTTATAGCATTAAGAGAGCCATCATTAGGACCTGTATTTGGAATAAAAGGTGGAGCAGCTGGTGGAGGATATGCTCAAGTAGTTCCTATGGAAGATATAAATCTTCACTTTACAGGTGATATGCATGCAATAACTTCAGCTAACAATCTTTTATGTGCAGCTATAGATAATCATATTCATCAAGGTAATTTATTAAGAATAGATTCAAGAAGAATTGTATTTAAAAGAGTTATGGATATTAATGATAGAGCATTAAGAGATATAGTTGTTGGAATGGGTGGTAAAATAAATGGATTCTTAAGAGAAGATGGTTTTATGATTACTGTTGCATCAGAAATAATGGCTATATTATGCATGGCTAGTGATTTAGAAGACTTAAAAGAGAGAATGGGAAATATTTTAATTGCATATAACTTAGATGGAGAGCCTGTTTATGCTAAGGAATTAGAAGTGCAAGGGGCTATGGCTTTACTTATGAAAGATGCTATAAAACCTAACCTTGTTCAAACTTTAGAAAATACTCCAGCAATAATTCATGGAGGACCATTTGCAAATATAGCTCATGGATGTAATTCAATAATAGCAACTAAGACAGCTTTAAAAATGAGTGATATAACTATAACAGAAGCTGGTTTTGGAGCAGATTTAGGTGCAGAAAAATTCTTAGATATAAAATGTAGATATGGAAATTTAAATCCTGATTGTGTAGTTTTAGTAGCTACTATAAGAGCTTTAAAGCATCACGGTGGAGTAAAAAAAGATGAATTAAGTATATCAAATGTAGATGCTTTAAATAAAGGAATTAAAAATCTAGAAAAGCAAATAGAAAATATAAAATCTTATGGAGTACCAGTAGTGGTTGCTATAAATAAGTTTATAAATGATTCAGATGAAGAGATTAAAGCTATAGAAGACTTCTGCAAAAATATAGGAGTAGAGGTTAGCTTAACAGAAGTATGGGAAAAAGGTGGAGAAGGTGGAATTGATTTAGCTAATAAAGTTATAAAAACAATGGAAAATGAACCTTCAAACTTTAAAATGATTTATGATTCAGAAGAACCAATAAAGGATAAGATATTAAAAATAGTTCAAACTATATATGGTGGAAAAGGTGTAAACTATACTCCTCAAGCTATTAAACAAATAGCTGAAATTGAGAAGTTTAATTTAGATAAGCTTCCAATATGTATGGCTAAGACACAGTATTCACTATCAGATAATCCAAGTCTTTTAGGAAGACCTGAAAACTTTGATATAACTGTTAAAGAGGTTAGAGTTTCAAATGGAGCTGGATTCATAGTTGTTTTAACAGGGGATGTTATGACAATGCCAGGTTTACCTAAAGTTCCTGCCGCTAATAAAATGGATATAAAAGAAGATGGAGAAATAGTAGGATTATTCTAAATGTTTAGATAATTTTAAGGCTTATATGGCGCTGTTAAAAAAATAGTCATATAAGCCTTTTTTTATTAAAAAACTAGTAATTGTAATTGCTTGACAAATGTATAGTAGTTGTTAAAATTAATATTGTTATATAAAGGGTACATGGTATTTTCCGGACAGCTTTATTAGCTGTCTTTAATTATATTAAGGTGGTGTAAAACACATGATTTTATTAATAGATGTAGGTAATACAAATATAGTTTTAGGAATTCATGATAATGAAGAATATATAGCATCATGGAGAATATCTACAGATTCTAAGAAAACATCAGATGAATATTCAATACAAGTTATGCAACTATTTAATCAAGCGAAGTTAAATCCAGAAGAGGTTGAAGGTATAATAATTTCCTCAGTAGTGCCCAATATAATGCATTCTTTAGAGAACATGGTTAGAAAATGTTTCTGCAAGGAACCTATTTTAGTAGGGCCTGGAATAAAAACTGGAATTAATATAAAATATGATAACCCTAAAGAGGTTGGATCAGATAGAATAGTAAATGCTGTAGCTGCCTTTGAAAAATATAAAAAACCTATGATAATAATAGATTTTGGAACAGCAACAACATTCTGTGCTATTACTGAAAAGGGAGATTATTTAGGGGGAAATATATGTCCGGGAATTAAAATTTCAGCAGATGCTTTATTTGAGAGAGCTGCAAAACTTCCAAGAATAGAGCTTGAAAAACCAAAGAGTGTAATTTGTAAAAATACAGTTACAAGTATGCAAGCTGGAATAATTTATGGATATATTGGAAAAGTTGAATATATAGTTAAACGTATGAAAAAGGAAATGATGGACTTAGGAGAAAAAGAACCATTTGTATTAGCTACAGGAGGGCTAGCTAAACTTGTTTATAGCGAAACGAATGTAATTGATGAAGTAGATCGTAAATTAACTTTAGAAGGGCTTAAGATTCTTTACGAAAAAAACAAGGAGTAGAAAGTAATGAAAATATCAAACATAGTTTTAGAAAATAATGTTTTCTTAGCACCTATGGCAGGGGTTACAGATATATCTTTTAGGGGATTATGTAAAGAGATGGGGGCAGGAATTGTTTGCACTGAAATGGTTAGTGCAAAGGCATTGTACTATGGGAGTGAAAATACAAAAGAATTAATGAGAATTGCAGATGAAGAAAAACCTGTATCTTGTCAGATGTTTGGAAATGATCCAGAGATAATGGCTTATGTCACTGAGAAACATTTTAATACAAATGATGATATATGTATAATAGATGTGAATATGGGATGTCCTGCACCTAAGATAGTAAAAAATGGTGAAGGTTCAGCCCTAATGAAAAATCCTAAATTAGCTTATGATATTATGAGTAGCATAAAAAAAGTTGCAACAAAGCCTGTAACAGTTAAGTTTAGAATTGGGTTTGATGAAGAAAATATAAACGCTGTTGAGTTTGCTAAAATTATGGAAGAAGCAGGAGTAGATGCTATTGCTGTACATGGAAGAACTAGGGCTCAAATGTATGAAGGAAAGGCTAATTGGGATATAATAAGACAAGTGAAGGAAGCAGTTAATATTCCTGTTATAGGAAATGGAGATGTATTTACTGCAGAGGATGCTTTAAGTCTTAAAAATCAAACTAACTGTGATGGAATTATGGTTGCAAGGGGAAGTATGGGAAACCCTTGGATTTTCAAGCAAATAGTTCAGAAATTAAATGGAGAAGAGGTTTATATGCCTACTCCAGAAGAAAAAATAGATATGTGTATAAGACACTATAATTTATCACTTAAATATGATGGAGAGTATAAGGCTGTAAGAGAAATGAGAAAACATGCAGCTTGGTATATAAAAGGATTAAATAATTGTACCGAAGTTAAGAATAGGCTGAATTTAGAAGCAGATCCAGATAAGATTATTGGTATCCTTAATGAGTATAAAGAATATTTAATGAAAAATGATTTATAATATTTATCATAAATGGGTGTACAACTGGATATAATAAAGCATCGGCAAAATATTAGATGTTTAATTTATACAAATAAATGTGAGAATTAAAGCTAAATAATGATTTTTTATTTAGTGTATTCTATCTTATATAATATATAGTTTGACATAATAATATTTAGGAATTATAATAATTTGAATAATTAGGCTTAATAATCTTAAAGTTTTTATTAATTGCATATTAACAGGTTAAGTTTAAATATGATATTATAATAATATGTTCAAAGGGGAGAAAGAAAATGAGCGAAAAGAAACATATAATGACATATGAAGGCGTTAAAAAATTAGAAGATGAATTAGAATATCTTAAAACTGTAAAAAGAAAAGAAATAACTGAAAAGATAAAAGTTGCTTTAGGATACGGAGATTTAAGTGAGAACTCAGAATATGATGAAGCTAAAAATGAGCAAGCTTTCACTGAAGGAAGAATAATTCAATTAGAAAATATGCTTAAAAATGCTGTTGTTGTTGATGAGTCAGAAATATCAACAGATATAGTTACAGTTGGATCAATCGTTAAGGTTATGGACTTTGATTTTGATGAAGAAGTTGAGTATTCAATAGTTGGTTCAGCAGAAGCTGATCCAATTAACTTTAAGATATCAAATGAATCACCAGTTGGTGAAGGTTTACTGGGTAAAAAAGTTGGAGATGTTGTAGAGATAGAAGTACCAGGAGGAACTACTAAGTTTGAGGTTCTTGGAATAAGAAGATAGATAATATAGATGGAGGGATTTTTAAATGTCAAATGAGGAAATAAATATTCACGAAACAGAAGAACAATTAAGTGAACAAGAGATGTTAAGAAGACAAAAGCTTGTTGAATTACAAGAAGCTGGTAAGGACCCATTTGATGTATACAAGGTAGAGAGAACACACTCTTCTGCTGATGTAAAAGATAATTTTGAAGAGTTAGAAGGTAAAGAAGTAAAAGTTGCTGGAAGACTTATGTCAAAAAGAGGTCAAGGTAAAGT
>NZ_JARHZJ010000046.1 GCF_029258205.1 Clostridium sp. | reverse complement strand
TGTTAACATCTAAAATTTATATAGATAGTTAAATAATTTATCAGGAGGTGAAAGTATGCCAACTATAAGCCAATTAGTAAGAAAAGGCAGAAAAACAGTAGCATCAAAATCAACTGCACCAGCTCTTAAAGAGTGTCCACAAAAAAGAGGAGTTTGTACTGTAGTTAAAACAACTACTCCTAAGAAACCTAACTCAGCGTTAAGAAAAATTGCCAGAGTAAGATTAACTAATGGATACGAAGTAACAGCTTACATTCCTGGTGTAGGCCACAACTTACAAGAGCATAGTGTTGTTCTTATAAGAGGTGGAAGAGTTAAAGACCTTCCTGGTGTTAGATACCACATAGTAAGAGGAGCTTTAGACTCAGCTGGAGTAGCTAACAGAATGCAAGGAAGATCAAAGTACGGTGCTAAGAAACCAAAGCAAAAGAAATAATTATTGCTTAAACTTAGTTTGAGTGCTATGTCTTCAAGTTTAGATAAATAACTGTTCGAAGTTTAAATATAGATTATGAAGCAAGCACTTTACGACAATCGATTAAGTTGTGTCGAGTACCGATGAACTTAAACAAAAATTGTTAAGGAGGGAAGAAAAGTGCCAAGAAAAGGACATATTGCAAAAAGAGATGTATTACCAGATCCAGTGTACAATTCAAAAGTTGTTACTAAGTTAATAAATAACGTAATGGAAGATGGTAAAAAAGGAGTAGCACAAAAAATATGCTACGATGCTTTCCAAATAATAAATGAAAAAACTGGCAGAGATGCTATGGAAGTTTTTGAGGAAGCAATGAATAACATAATGCCTTTATTAGAGGTTAAAGCTAGAAGAATAGGTGGTGCTAACTACCAAGTTCCAATAGAAGTAAGACCTGAAAGAAGACAGACTTTAGGATTAAGATGGCTTCTTGCAGCTTCAAGAAAAAGAGGCGAGAAGTATATGAGAGAAAGATTAGCTGGAGAATTAATGGATGCAGCTAATAATACTGGAGCAGCTGTTAAGAAGAGAGAAGATACTCATAAAATGGCTGAAGCTAATAAAGCATTTGCTCATTACAGATATTAATAAAATGAAACTGTTTTGGCTAAAAGCCAAAACAGTTTTGTTGAATTTAAAAACACTATACGTTGAGAGGAGGAGTCATAATGGCTAGACAATATCCGTTAGAAAAATTCCGTAACTTCGGAATAATGGCACATATAGATGCTGGTAAAACAACTACTACTGAGCGTATTCTTTTCTATACAGGAAGAAACCACAAAATAGGGGAAACTCATGATGGAGCTTCAACTATGGACTGGATGGCTCAAGAGCAAGAGAGAGGTATAACAATAACTTCTGCTGCTACAACTTGTTTCTGGAAAGGTTATGAATTAAACATAATCGATACTCCAGGACACGTAGACTTTACAGTTGAGGTTGAGAGATCATTAAGAGTTCTTGATGGAGCTGTTACTGTTCTTGATGCTAAGAGTGGAGTTGAACCACAAACTGAAACTGTTTGGAGACAGGCAGATAAGTATGGCGTTCCAAGAATGATATACGTAAATAAAATGGATGCTACAGGAGCAGACTACTACAACTGTATAAATACAGTTAGAGAAAGATTACAAGCTAATGCTATTGCAATCCAAATTCCAATAGGTCAAGAAGATCAATTCCAAGGAATGGTTGATTTATTAACAAACAAAGCAATCATATTCAAAGATGACCTAGGAAAAGATATAGAAGTAACTGATATTCCAGATGAATTAGCTGATAAAGCAGAAGAATATAGAGCTGCTATGATTGAAGCTATAGCTGAAACTGATGAAGAGTTAATGATGAAATACTTAGAAGGTGAAGAGTTAACTCTTGAAGAATTAAAAGTTGCTTTAAGAAAAGCTACTATAAATAATGAAATAATTCCAGTTATCTGTGGATCATCATACAAAAATAAAGGTGTTCAACAAATGATTGATGGTGTTGTTGATTACTTACCATCACCATTAGACATACCTGCTGTTAAAGGTACTAACTTAGATGGAGAAGAAGAAACTAGAGAAGCTTCAGATAATGCTCCAATGTCAGCTTTAGCATTTAAAATAGCTACTGATCCATTTGTTGGAAGATTAGCATTCACAAGAGTTTACTCAGGAGTTTTAGAGAGCGGTTCATACGTATTAAACTCAACTAAGGGTAAAAAAGAAAGAATAGGAAGACTTGTTAAGATGCATGCTAATTCAAGAGAGGAAGTTGAATCATTAGAAGCAGCTGAATTAGGAGCTGTAATAGGTCTTAAGAATACAACTACTGGAGATACTTTATGTACAGAAGCAGCTCCAATAATACTTGAAAAAATGGAATTCCCAGAGCCAGTTATATCTATAGCTATCGAGCCAAAGACAAAAGCTGGTCAAGAAAAAATGGGTATAGCTTTATCAAAGCTTGCTGAAGAGGATCCAACTTTCAAAACTTGGACTGATCAAGAAACAGGTCAAACTATCATAGCTGGTATGGGTGAGCTTCATTTAGACATAATAGTTGATAGATTACAAAGAGAATTCAAGGTTGAGTGTAACGTAGGTGCTCCTCAAGTTGCTTATAAAGAAACTATTAAAAAGGCTGTTGAAGCAGAAGCTAAATTTGCTAGACAATCTGGTGGTAGAGGACAATACGGACACTGTAAGATAGAAATGATACCAACTGAAGGTGAGTATGAATTCGAAAATGCTATCGTTGGAGGAGCTATCCCAAGAGAATATATTCCAGCAGTAGATAACGGAATCAGAGAAGCATCAGAAAGTGGTATAATAGCTGGATATCCAGTTATAAACTTCAAAATAAGATTATTCGACGGATCATATCATGATGTCGATTCATCTGAAATGGCATTCAAAATAGCGGGATCTATGGCATTTAAAAACGCTATGGCTAAAGCTGATGCTGTATTACTTGAGCCTATAATGAAAGTTGAGATAACTGTACCAGAAGAGTACATGGGAGACGTTATAGGAGATGTTAACTCAAGAAGAGGTAGAATGGAAGGAATGGACTCAAGAAATGGTGCACAAATCATAAGAGCGTTCATACCGCTATCAGAAATGTTTGGATACGCAACTGCATTAAGATCAAGAACTCAAGGTAGGGGAACTTATGCAATGGAATTTGATCACTATGATGACGTTCCTAAGAGCATCCAAGAAGAAGTTGCAGGTAAAAAAAATAAATAATTAAAGAAGCTTTAAAAGCTTCTTTAATATATATGTATATAATATTTGAATTTTAAAGGAGGAATTTGCAATGTCAAAAGCAAAATTTGAAAGAAGCAAACCACACGTTAATATTGGAACAATCGGTCACGTAGACCACGGTAAAACAACTTTAACAGCAGCTATAACA
>NZ_JARHZJ010000081.1 GCF_029258205.1 Clostridium sp. | reverse complement strand
CTCATTACTTTTTGTAATAAAGTCAGCTTTTTCTTTTAATTCTTCAAAAGCATTTCCCATAGCAACTCCAAGTCCTGCATACTCTAGCATATGAATGTCATTTCCAGCATCTCCAATTGCTATAACTTCTTCTCTTTTTATTCCTAAGATTTCCGCAAGAGCTTTAACTCCTTCTCCTTTATTACAAGTTTTGCTTAAAAACTCTAAAAAATAAGGAGCACTTCTTACTACAGTATATTTTTCATATACTTCTTTAGGTAACTTCTTAATTCCTTCTTCTAGAACTTCAGGCTCATCAATCATCATTATTTTTATTATTTCTTCATCTTCTTTGATTTCATTATAATCAGCTTCACAAACTTCAATCCCGTTTATTCTACCTTCTAATTCTGTATATTTATTCATTTTAGGAGTTAAACATCCAAAATTAGAAAAAGCATGTATATTAACTCCAACATTTTTGCTTATTTCATATAAATATTTTAAATCGCTACCTTTTAAAGTATCTCTAAAAATTACTTTATCAGTACCAACTTCTTTAACTATTGCTCCATTAAAAGTTAAAACATATTCATCATCATGACATAAATCTAACTCTTCTAAATATCTCTTAACTCCATCTACCGGTCTTCCTGTGGCTAAAACTACTTTTACATTTTTCTCTCTAGCCTTTTTTATTACTTCCTTAGTTTTTTCAGATACAGTTTTATCTTCTTTCAATAAAGTTCCATCCATATCTATAGCTACTAATCTATACATTAATTCACCTCTTAAACTCCACTTAAAAGTATATTTTGAAATTTTTTCTTTATTTTATACTAAATAATTATATCAAAATTATTATACTATTTCATTATTTTTTGACATATACATTAAAAATTATATCATATGCTTGATTTTTTTTAAATTATTGCAAATTAATTGTAATAATTTGTTTTAATCATTAAGATATTTTGAATTTTTTTACTATTTTTTTAACTAATTTAAAAGATTGAAATACTTATCCTATATTGATATAATGAAATTTGTCATTTATTTAGACGTTTTGGTTTAATGAATATGAAAACTTTCAGATGTTTAAAAAAATTATTTTTTATATTTTTATACACAATTTAATGGGGGGTTAGTATGCCAGTTAGAATTGCAATACTTGGTGGTCCAAGATGTGGAAAAACTACTTTAATACAACAACTTTATGTTGAGTTTAAAATCAGAGGCTTAGATGTTGGAGCTGCAACTGAATATAGTACAGAATACCTTAAAGAAAAAGGTATGATAGAAACTATTTCCGAACAATACGGTATTTATTTAGGACAACTTAGTTTAGAAGAATCACTAAATCAATTTGATTATGCTTTAACAGATTATGCAACTTTTGTACCATATATATACGGAAGATTTATGTTAGGTGATAAAAAAAGAACTGAAAAAGAAATTGAAATACTAAAAGATCTTTACCATTTAGCTCTTAAGGATCTTCAAAAATACGATTATATATTCTTTGTTCCTAGAGAATTTGGTTATACTCAAGATGGTGTTAGATGGCAAGATGAATCAACTGCCTCTGCCGTTGATAATGCACTAAAGCAATTCTTAGATAGTGAAAATGTTAAATACACAACTATAGAAGGTTCAACTAAAGATAGAGCTAAACAAATACTATCTATTGTTGGATTAGATAATAAAGATGTATTACCTGCTATGAAAGAACTTAAAAAGAAAAATTCAAAATAAAATATAAAACAGGTCATATTGAAGGTTAATAATATGACCTGTTTTTTACTTAAAAGTATTTATTAATTTGATAGTTATTTTATGATATAATAGTCTAGACTGTTTAAGAGATAAAACACTTATTTTATTAAACTTCATTAATATATATTAATGTAATGAAGGAAAATAGCTAATATTTTAATATACATAAAAAATTAAGGAGGAAATTAGATTGAGCGATTTAATTAAGGAAGATTTAATTAAGGAAATAGAAAAAAGAAGAACCTTTGCCATAATATCTCACCCTGATGCTGGTAAAACTACTCTTACTGAAAAATTCTTACTTTATGGAGGAGCTATTAGAATGGCTGGTTCTGTAAAGGCTAGAAAAGCTGCTACACACGCAGTTTCTGACTGGATGGAAATAGAAAAGCAAAGAGGTATCTCTGTTACTTCATCTGTTATGCAATTTAACTACGGTGGGTATTGTATAAACATACTTGATACCCCTGGTCACCAAGACTTCTCAGAAGATACATACAGAACACTTATGGCTGCTGACTCAGCTGTTATGGTTATAGATGGAGCTAAAGGAGTTGAGGATCAAACAAGAAAACTATTCCAAGTTGCTTCATTAAGAGAAATTCCTATATTTACTTTTGTAAATAAAATGGATAGAGAAACTAGAGATCCATTTCAACTTCTGGAAGATATTGAAAGTGAACTTGGTATAAAATCTTATCCAATGAATTGGCCAATAGGATGTGGAAGTAACTTTAAAGGTGTTTACGATAGAGCTACAAACACAATACACTTATTTGATGGTGGAAACCATGGACAAAGTGAAGTTTCAACTATAACTGGTGACCTAGAGGATCCTAAATTTAAAGAACTTCTTGGAGAAGATTTACATAATAAGTTAATGGAAGATGTTGAACTATTAGATATAGCTGGTGACGAATTTGATTTAGAGAAAGTTAGAAAAGGAGAATTGACTCCAGTATTCTTTGGATCAGCTCTTACAAACTTTGGAGTTGAGCCCTTTTTAAATGACTTCTTACAATTAACTACTTCTCCACTTCCAAGAAATTCATCAATAGGTGAAATAGATCCTATGACTGAACCATTCTCAGCTTTTGTATTTAAAATACAAGCTAACATGAATAAAGCTCATAGAGATAGACTTGCTTTCATGAGAATATGTTCTGGTAAATTCGAAAAAGGAAAAGATGTTTTCCACGTTCAAGGTGGTAAGAAGGTTAAACTTACTCAACCTCAACAATTCTTAGCTCAAGATAGAGAAGTTGTTGAAGAAGCTTACGCTGGAGATATTATAGGAGTATTTGACCCAGGAATATTCTCAATAGGAGATACTTTATGTTTAAATCCTAAGAAGTTCAAATTTGAAGGTATTCCTACATTTGCTCCTGAGCATTTTGCTAGAGTTAAACCTGTAGATACTATGAAAAGAAAACAATTCATAAAAGGTGTTACTCAAATAGCTCAAGAAGGTGCTATTCAGGTATTTAAAGAATTGCATATAGGTATGGAAGAAATAATAGTTGGTGTTGTTGGTGTTCTTCAATTTGAAGTTTTAGAATATAGATTAAAAAATGAATACAATGTTGATATAAAAATGGAAAGACTTCCATTTAGATATGTTAGATGGATTGAAAATGATAATATAGATATAGATTCACTAAACTTAACTTCTGATACAAAGAAAGTTAAAGACTTTAAAGATAGAAATTTACTTATATTCCAAAATGACTGGGGTATTTCATGGGCTATAGATCATAACCCTGGAATAATCCTTTCTGGAGTTGGTAAATCTAACGACTAATATATTATTTTAAAGAAAACACATGATTTTAAGAAAACTCTTAAAGAATCATGTGTTTTTTTTATATTTAACTCACTAACATTTAGTACATATTTAAACTAGATATGTACTATCTTAAATTCACTTTAAACTTAATAAAATTGGTTTATAATTCTAATATCTTTATTTATAAACTATTTAAATTTCTAATCACAATCTAATACAAAATTCTCTATAGCATTGGCTACTCCATCATTTTCATTTGTATCTGTTATATAATCAGCTTTTTCTTTTAAAAATTCTTCTGCATTTCCCATAGCTACTCCAAGTCCTGCAAACTCTATCATACTAAGATCATTTTCACTATCTCCTAAACACATAATCTCATCTCTATTTATATTTAATATATCAGCTAAAACTTTTATCGCACGTCCTTTTGAATTACCTTTATTCATTACTTCAAAGTTGCTTGGTGAAGAACTTACAACTTCCAAATCTTCATATTTTTTCAATTCTTCTTTTGCCTTAAATAAATCCTCAAGTTTATTACTATCATTTTCTATACAAATAGCCTTAAGTATATGTTTCCCATGAGCTTTAAAAGCTTCTCTAAAATCTATTCCTTCTAAGAACATTACTTTTTCATCTGTTTCTCCCATCATTCTATTCATAACCTTATATGCATGCTCTTTAGGTACAATCTTTTCAGAAATTACAGTATTGGGTGTATTGAAATATACACTATTAATATCATATTTTTTTATGACATAATATATTCTATCTAACTGATCCTCATTTAAAACAGATTCATATATTATTTTATCTTCATCTTTTTCTCTTATAAAAGCACCATTACATGATATTATAGGTGTTTTAACTCCTATAAGTCCCGCATAGTATTTAGCTGATGCAAATAATCTCCCTGTTGTTAAAGCTACCTTTATGCCTCTCTCTGTAGCTTTTCTTATAGCATTTTTGTTTCTTACACTAATTTCATGTTTATTATTTAACAATGTTCCATCCATATCTATACATATTAATTTATATGACATAATTAAACTCTCCCTTCAAACTACCAACTATGTATTATCTATTTTCTCTTCTTATACCATCCTAAGATATAGTATTTCTTTTTTCAACTTTATCAATTCCATCTTAAATAAATATAAGCTACTTAAAACTTATTAATAATAATTTTAATAAAATAACACATACGTTTTCCAAAAACCATACTAATTACCAAACAAACTCCAATTTAAACTTAATAACTAAATTTATTTTGGGGAAAATAAATTTAAGCTAAAAATTTAAATATTTAAAATCTAATTTATAGCTATACTAATAATTTTGTTTTGATTAATGTAACTTTTTATTTATATCTCAATTAAATCACTAATCTAAAACAAAACTCAAAATTAAAATTTGAAAGGGGAAATAAAATATGAGTAAAAAATATCCTCCAAGAGACAGGGACTTTTATAGTCCAGAAAAACATGATTTAGTTTCTTATTCTAAAACTGGTAAAACTTGTACTAAACTACCAAATCCATTAGAAGATGACATAGTTTGCAACAATATATCCTATAATGAATTTGACTATATAGAAGGCGATATGCTAGACGACGATGATATTTAATAATAAAAATGGGATGCACAATTTTGTTACATCCCATTCTTATTATAATTAATAAAAATTATATTAACTAAATATATTGAAAATTATTAATAGGCTAAATTCTAAAGAATTCAGTGAATGATTTTATACAATCGAAATGATCTTTAACAGCACCAAACTCTCTTATTGAATGCATTGCTAATATTGGAGTTCCCATGTCAACTGATCTTATTGGTAAATGAGTTGATGATATTGGTCCTATAGTTGAACCACCTCTCATATCTGATCTATTAACAAACTTTTGAACATTAACTCCTGCATTTCTACATATCATTTCATAAACAGCTGATGAATCACTATCACTTGTATAGCTTTGTGATGCTGCTATTTTTATTACAGGTCCCTTTCCTAAAACAGGTCTAACTACAGGATCGTGTTTTTCTCCTAAATTTGGATGAACAGCATGAGCTAAATCTGCTGAAATCATAAATGATTCTGATAATGATCTTAAGAAATCCTCTCTATCGTTACCTAAAGCTAAGACTATTCTTTCTAATATTGTTTTTAAGAAATCTGAATCTCCACCTTGTTTAGTAGCACTTCCAACCTCTTCATTATCAAAACATACCATTACATTAGTAGCTTGTGATACTTTAGCATCTATTAATGCTTTAATACCTGCATGAACCATTGATAAATCATCTAATCTTCCTGAAGATATAAACTCTTCATTTAATCCCATTAAGCAACCTTTTTCATATTCATATGGATATAATTCAAAATCAAGAATATCCTCTTTTTCACAATATAATTCTTTTGCTAAAAGTTCAACTAAATAATTCCCCTTTTCTAAAGTTTCGTTAACAAGTGATAATAAAGGTAATGTATCCCTTTGTCTATTTATTTTATATCCCTCATTAACTTCTCTATTCATATGAATAGCTAAGTTAGGAATTATAAGTATAGGTTTATTTATATTAACTATTTTATTTCTAGGCTTTAATGGATTCTTACTTACCAATGATACTCTTCCAGCTAAAGCTAGTGGTCTATCAAACCAAGTATTTAATATTGGTCCACCATAAACTTCTGTATTTAATTTTACATAATTGCTTTCAGTTATCATCTCAGGATTTGGTTTTATTCTAAATCCTGGTGAATCAGTATGAGCCCCAATTATTTTAAATCCATTTTCAGCAATATTACCCTTTCCAACTCTAAAAGCAATTAAAGCTGAATCATTTTTAGTTACAAAATATTTTCCTTCAATTTCTAGATTCCATCTATCAGCCTCTTTTAATTCTTTAAACCCTTCAAATTCTAAAGTGTCCTTAACATTCTTTACTGCATGAAAAGCTGTTGGACTTTCATATAAAAAATTAATTAATTCATTTGCAATAACTTTTTCCATCTGTATCTCACCTTTCTGTATAAAATAGATACTTTTAATTATACTTTACCACAAAATGCATAATTAACAAAATATTAAAGTTCTTCAAAAGCACTACTATCAGCCAAAATTTTACATAACTTTAATATATCTACAACTAATTACATGTTAATTCTTATTACATGACTAACATTAAATTCCCTAAAATATTAACTCTTATTTTTTTAAATTGCATAACATTTTATATTCTATTTCAATATTTTTCAATATAAAATATTATGATATAATAAATTGAGATTTAGTTGAATAAACTTAATATAGCTATTAAGTTTTATTTTTTTATAATCAACTATAATATAAAAACGGAGAGATGATTAATATGTTTTCAAATCTTATAATAAAAACCTTCATCAAAGATTACGAATACACAGAAAAAGAAAGTGTTAGAAGTTCTTATGGATATTTAGCTAGTATAGTTGGAATAATTATTAACTTAATTTTATTCTTAATAAAATTTTCTGTAGGATTAATTTCAGCAAGTATAGCCATAACAGCAGATGCTTTTAATAACTTATCTGATGCTGGATCTTCTGTAATAACAATGATAGGATTTAAATTAGCTAAAATGCCAGCAGATAAAGAGCATCCATTTGGACATGGTAGAATTGAATATATTTCAGCTCTAATAGTAGCATTTATGGTAATGTTAGTAGGTTTTCAATTCACCAAATCATCAATTGAAAGAATTCTTAATCCCACTCCTGTAACTTTTGAAATTATTCCTTTTATTCTACTTGTAATATCAATATTCTTTAAATTTTGGTTAAGTAGATTTAATAAATTAACAGGTGATAAAATAAATTCTTCAGCTCTTAAAGCTGCTTCAGTTGATGCTTTAGGCGATGTATTTACTTCAACATGTGTTGTTATATCATTTTTAGCTGCAAAATTTACTACCTTCCCTATTGATGGATATATAGGTGTTATTGTTTCACTAGCTATTCTATATGCTGGATTTACTTTAATAAAAGAAACTATAAATCCTCTTTTAGGTGAAGCACCAGATCCAGAACTTGCTAAAGATATTAGAGAAATGGTTTTATCATATGATAATATAATAGGAGTTCATGATCTTATAATTCATAACTATGGTGTAGGTAAATGTATGGCTTCAATTCATGCTGAAATACCTTCTGATATAAATGTTATGAAAATACATGATATTATAGATACGGCTGAAAGAGAAATCTCTAAAAAACTAAAGATTTATTTGGTAATTCATATGGATCCTGTTTGTTTAGAAGATGAGGAAATAAAACAAACTAAAGAAGAAATAGACAAAATAATCAAATATAATCCACTAATAGAATCAATGCATGATTTTAGAATTGTTGGTCATGGTAACAATAAAAATCTTATATTCGATATTGTTGTTAACCCAGAAAAACTAAAAAAAGTTATGTCTGAAAATGAGTTAAAAGAAGAAATTATAAAATCAGTTAAAGAAACTCACCCTAAATATAACTGTATAATAACTATTGATAAAGATTTTACTTGCTAAAAAAATACAGATAGTTTTAATTAAAACTATCTGTATTTTTTATTTATACTAATTAATTATTAAAATAATTACTCTCTATTATGTTATCGCTAATTTTATACATATTTTGTAAATGTCTTATCTCGTTCTCATCTTTAGGCTTACCTAAAATTTGACCACTTGAATTTATTGTAGCATTTACATTAGTATTTACTAACACTCTTCCCATTGCAGTTTTTTCAAAATCATTTTTATCAACTCCCATGATATATCCAACAGTAGGTAAAAGATCTACTAATCCACCATATGTGTTTATAACTTCTCCTTTAATTTCTGGATTATATATAAGCATAGGAACTTTTAAGTATTCTTGCTTCCAATTATCATTAGCAAAATTTATATTCTCTAATTCTTTTTTATAATATTTATTTATTCCTCCATGATCTCCATAAATAACAACAATACTATTATCCAGCACTCCATCACCTTTAAGTTTATTCAAGAATTCTCCAAGCATTTTATCAGTATATCTTAAACTTTGAAGATACCCCCCTAATTTAGTATCATCAATTTCTTTAGGTAATTTAAGTTCTCTATAGTTAGCTGGAAGATCAAATGGACCATGAGATGTTGCTGTTGCCATAAATAAATAATATGGTTCTTTTAATGTTTTTATTTTTTCTTCTGTTTGTCTAAATAAACTTCCATCTGTAATATTCATTCCTATCAATTCATCTCTATTAAAATAACTACTGTCCCATATAGTCTGTGCACCAAAACTTTTATGATTTTCTAACCAGTTCCATACTCCACCCTTATCAGCAATAGCTGTCGCTGTATTATAACCATACTTCTCTAAAATTCTTTGAAGTGTGTTCTGTTTTTTCCATGGATATTGTATAAAGTATGCACTTTCACTTATTGGTAATAATGATGTATTGGCCATTAATTCTGCATCAGAAGTTGTCCCATTTTTATTTTGCTCATAAATATTATCAAAATACAGTGAGTTTTTTAACAATTTATTGATGTTAGGAGTTATTTCTTGACCATCAACCTTATAATTAATAGCGAAATTTTCTAAAGATTCCCACTGTATAATTATAAGATTTTTTCCTTTACCAATTCCTTTATACTTATTATCAGGTAAAGTCTCTTTATTCTCTTCAAACCATTTATTTATTTCATTCTTTTCTTCTGTACTTAACTTTTTGTCTTTTCTAAAAATATAGCTTGTTAAATCATACTCATGGTATCCTACCATTCCCAAATCATCCATATTTACTTGTGGAGCAAATGATTTTTCAAACAATGTTAATCTACCATTAGTAACCCCTTTTATATCTACTATATAATGACTTGTATATATAAGTATTCCATTTATTATCCAGATTAGTATAAATATCTTTATACTTCTTCTACTCTCTTTACCACTATTGCTCTTTAATGAAAAAATTGATAATGGAACTAAAATTATAAAATCAATTAAAAGAAGAATATCTCTTTTATAAAAATTAAATAATTCCTTATTTAAAGGATTGAACAAGTCTCTATTAAATAAATGTCTTATAGATAAAAAATTTCCGTAATTCCTATAATATGAAACATCTAAAAACATAAGAATTGTTATAACTATATCTGCTATCAATATATAAATTATTCTTCCATTTTTATTAAATAGAAAAATTCCACTTGATATGGTCATAGCAAAAACTATATGTATTAATAACTTTGGCCAATAACTATACATATTAAAAATTTGCAATTTAGCAATAGTATCACTACTTGACCATATCCAAGTAAAAAATACTTCTTTTAAGATTATTAATAAAGAAAAGAGAAAAAATAATAAAAATTTATTATTAAGTATTGATAAAAATTTATATTCATTTTTTTTCATATAATTTCACACCCCTAAATCAGGCTTTTTTCACTTCTTATTTCATCCTTACAAAATAAAACATTTAAAGTGTATGCCGCTCCAATTATAAATACAAATATATTTGGATATCCATATCGTGAGAAAGTTATAAATGGAAGATACACGGCAGTATTTATAAGTAAAAATACTATTAACATTTTTCCACCTTTTATTTTTCTTCTAATCATAGCAATAAGTCCTAATATTCCTAGAGTTATATATGAAATATGTGTAAAATTCATTCTTGTCTCATTGACTCTAAATATAGGTTTCCAATAATACGCTTCTTTATAAAGCTCTTCAGTTTTACCTAAAGTGTACCAATAAGTATACTTTAAAGGTTCTTCTTGAAAACTTCTTTTAATCATATAATTGGCTAAATTATTTTGTTCATCTTCTGTTAGATATTCATTATTTAGAAATTCATTATATTTATACTCTTTTGGTATATCCTTATAAAAACTAGGAGCTCCCCATCTTATAAATGTACCTAATAATTTAGGATTTGCTGATGATTCTGTAAATAAAACAAATTTATTTGTTAATTGATAATTTCTAATCCACCATGGAGAAAAAAGAGTTACAAATATTACAAATACTATAGATGTGTATTTTATCATATCCTTAATTGAATACTTGTTAACCACCCAAAAAATAATTATAAATAGTGGAAATACTGCTGCATTTGGTCTTACTAAACATACTAAAGCCCAACTTATACCTGAAAATACATAATATTTAGTTTTATTTTTTCTTATTGCAATTATAGAAAAATAAAATAAAAGCATATATAAAGTCTTATATAATACTTCAGTTAATATAAGATTTGCTGCCACATATTCTGGCAAATATAATACCGTAAGAATACATGCTATTATTGCTGTTTTTTTATTTACTAATTCTTTCGCTAAAAAATACAATACATATAAACAAACACATTGAAGTACTAATTGAGACATTCTTATGGCTATTATACCTAAACTTCCACTTCCAAAAATTTTTACTATTAATGCTATAAAAATCGGATATCCTGGCATAATAAATAAAGTAGGATCCATATTATGATAAACCAACTTACCTTGTTCAGCTAACACTTTGGCTGTATGCAAATATCTTACATCATCATTATTTAGTTTATCTAAATCTCCTAGTAAAAAATAATTACCATATCTTAATGTGCATACTGTTCCTATAACAAACATAACTAATATACATAACCACAATGTATATCTATATTTTTTATCTTTTTCCCAAAAAGCCATAAATTCCTCCTTAATTATTTCATAGCTATAATAAATACACCTACAAGTATTACTATCGTTCCTACTATTGAGTTAATTGATATACTCTCTTTTAAAATATAGTAACTCATAAATAGAGATATTACATAACTCATACTTTGCATTGGATAAACCTTACTTAAATCATTTGTTTTTATTATATAGAACCAATAAATTGTAGCTAATGCATAGATAACTAAACCACTAAAAACATATTTATTAAACATTAATAATATTATGTCTTTTATACTTCCCATACTAGCATCTTTTAATCCTATTTTCCATAATATTTGTCCTGAAACTAACATTATACAGTTTACTAAAACTAAAAATACCGCTTTAATTATTCTCACCTCTTTCAATCTTTTCTTTTAATATACCAACTTCTTGTGATATTGCTACTATCTGTTTCTTAGACTTTGATATTGCTACTGTTAATGTGAAAATTATTATTAATAATAAGAATATCACTATTAAAAATAAAGCATTAACTGGAGATAATATATGTAAAACAACTGACACCCAATCTAATATTTGAGGGAATACAGCAATTATTATTAGTCCTAAGCTAGAAAAAAGCCAGGTTAAAGCATATTTTAATTCTAATTTTTCTTTATTTATCATATTTATAATATAAATAGTAAATAAAATACATACACTTAAAATTATAAATTGTAATACTCTATCCATTTTATTTATAGCTCCTTTTCTTACTAAAGTATGATAATATTATTGCTAATGTAACTTTTATCATATAGTATATAGATTTTATAAGATTTATTGATGATTTTCCATTCTCCCTTTCTTTCATTACAACTGGAATTTCTGCTATTTTAAAATTATTTTTTATTAATAACATTATCGTCTCAGGTTCTGGATAATCCGAAGGATAGTATTGACTAAATAACTTTATTACACTTCTATCAGCTATTCTAAATCCTGATGTTGCATCTGTTATTTTTTCTTTACTAAGAAATTTTATTAAATAATAGAAAAATTGAATACCTACTCTTCTTATAAATGTTGACTGAAATCCCTTCTTTTCAATAAATCTTGAACCAATTACAAAATTATATCCTTCCTTTATTTTTTTATGTAATAGCTCTAAATATATTGGATCATGCTGACCATCACCATCAACTTGTATTGCATAATCATATCCATTTTCATATGCATATTTATATCCAGTCTGTACAGCACCTCCAATTCCTAAATTACATGGTAAATTTATTACATTTACCCCCAACTCTTTTGCTACTTTACCAGTATTATCTGTTGAATAATCATTTATAATTAATACATCATAATTATAAGATTCTTTATTTATACTAGCAATTAATTTAGGTAAGTTTTCACTTTCATTAAAAGCTGGAATTATTAACAATATCTTATCCATTTTTCCTCCTAATTTATCTTTGTTCATCAAAATATTCCATATATTATAATATATTTACTTTTTAGAATATTTTATAAGATTTACTGAAAATTATTATATTTTAATTTGATCACTCTATTCATTATTTTTTATCGAAACTTAAATAACTCCTGTAAATTTATAAATTACTTATTTTTCAATCTCTGAAACATTATTATAACACATTTAATTTGGTAATACTTTAAATATTTTGTCAAAAAATACATTTAAATAAGCTATTAGTTAGATTTCAAGAAGAATCCAGCTAATAGCCTTAAATTTAATTAATTATTTTTAAAATAATTTCCTTGTATAACCATATCCGCAATATTAAACGATTTTTCTAAATGAAATTTTTCTTCAGGTGTTGGAGTTCCAACTATTTCTCCATTGTTTAATATAATTGCATTTCTATTTGTATTTACTAAAACTCTTCCCATTGATGTACTATCAAAAGTATCTCTATTAAATCCTAAAAGGTATGCTATTGTTGGTAAGAAGTCTATTTGTCCTCCTTCTTTTGATATAGTTTCTCCATTAATACTTGGATTATATATTAAGAAAGGTATTTCCTTTTTATCATCTTTCCACCAATTCCCTTCTAAAGGAGCATCTTTTATTTTGTCTTCGTAGAATTTATGAACTCCACCGTGATCTCCGTAAATCATTATTACAGTATTATCTAAAAGTCCCTCTTTTTTTAATTGATTTATAAACTCTCCAATAGCTTCATCTGTGTACCTAACACTTTGGAAGTATGCACCTAGCATATTTTGATTTAAATCTTCTGGTAAATTTAAATATTGTTTATCCTTAGGCACTTCAAATGGTCCATGACTTGTTAAAGTAACTAAGAATGTATAGAAAGGTTGTTTTTGATTCTTTAATCTCTCTCCAATCTGTTTTAAATAAGATTCATCTGACATTCCAAGTCCTATTATTTCACTTTGATCGAACTGATTAGCATCCCATATTTCATCAGCTTTAAATGCCTTGTGAACTTCTGCCCAGTTCCAATTTCCAGGAACTTCTGGGTGTGTTGAAACTGTTGAATATCCTTTACTTTTTAATATTTTCTGTAAAGTATTATATTCATTCCATGGATATCCAAATACTGTAGTTCCTTCTCTAACAGGAAGTATTGATGTATTAACCATTACATCACAATCTGAACTTGTACCTGAATTGTTTTGTTCTTTTATATTATCAAAATATAAACTATTCTTTAAAAGTCTATTTATATTTGGTGTAATCTCTTGACCATAAACTTTTTTGTCTATAACAAAGTTTTCAAGAGACTCAACTTGCAACGCTATAACATTTTTTCCTTGAAGCATACCTTTATACTTATTATCTGGTAACTCTTCTTTATTTTCATCAAACCAAGTTTTAATTTCATTTTTTTGAGCATCAGTTAAAGTCTTTTCCCTATTAGTATAATAATAAATATCATATCCATGATATCCTAATGGACTTGAATCACTAATTGTTTGAAAAGGCGCCCATGATATTCTTAAAAAACTTTTATCTGATTTTCTTTGAATATCTATATAGTAGTGTGATACCCCTATTACTGTTGCACTTATTCCAAAAAGGCATATAAATGCAATTAATCTAGTTTTTATATTATTTTTATATTTAACCTTTTTTAAACCTGTAAAGTTATAAACTAAAAATAATATTATAAAATCAACTATGAACACTACATCTACTTTAGCTAAATTAAATAAGCTCTTTCCTACAGGATTAAATATTCCTGGCTCAATTATATGTCTTATTGATAAAAAAGTTCCATTTACTCTGTAATACCAAATATCAGCTACAAATAAAATTGTTACTAGAACATCAATAACTATACCTGCCCACATTCTTCCTTTACCTTTAAATAGATAAACAAAACTCGCTATTAACGTAACTATTGCTATATGAGCCCACCAAGCAGGGGGAGTAAAATACATTAAGTCAAAATTAATTCCTCTAGACCCTGGGGTTCTAAGCATAGATAAAAGTAACATTGATTTTATTTGAAGTGTTATCACTAAGAAAATAAAAACCCAGTTACACTTAAAAAAGCTTTTTACTTTTTCCTTCATAAAATTTCCTCACTATCTTTTTATATAATATTTACTTAAATATTATAACATTTACAGTAAAATTTTCATTAAAAAATAATTAATATTTATTCAATAATCAATTTTTATTTTAAAATACAAAAGAGGACATAAAGATTTTTGTCTTTACATCCTCTTTTTGTACTAATTAATTTATTTAAAAGAGTAAATCTATTAAGATTTAATCTCTTAAAGGCATTTATAAAACTTTTGATAGAAAATCTTTAGTTCTTGAATTTTTAGGATTTTGAAATATCTCCTCTGGAGTACCTTCTTCAATTATTCTTCCTTCATCCATAAATAATATTCTATCTCCAACTTCCTTTGCAAATCCCATTTCATGGGTTACTACAACCATGGTCATTCCATCTTTAGCTAAAGACTTCATAACTCCTAAAACTTCTCCTACCATTTCAGGGTCCAAAGCAGATGTTGGCTCATCAAAAAGCATAACATCTGGTTCCATAGCTAAAGCTCTTGCTATAGCTATTCTCTGTTTTTGTCCTCCTGAAAGGGAATTGGGATAAACATTCTTTTTATCTAAAAGACCTACCTTTTCTAATAATTCACTTCCTTTTTTTATAGCTTCACCATTAGAAATATTTTTTATTTTTGTTGGTCCTATTGTTAAATTCTCCATAACTGTTTTATGTGGGAAAAGATTAAATTGTTGAAAAACCATTCCCATCTTTTCTCTTATTTTATTTATATCAACATTTTTATCTGTTATATCTTCTCCTTCAAAATTAATTACCCCTGAAGTGGGTTCCTCTAATAAATTTAAGCATCTTAAAAATGTACTTTTTCCTGACCCTGAAGGCCCTATTATAACTACTACTTCTCCCTTTTTTATTGTTTCATTTATATCTTTTAAAACTTCATTTTTACCAAAACTTTTATATAAATTTCTAACATTTATCATGATTTACTCAACCTCTTTTCTACATAAGACATAACTCTTCCTAAACTAAAGGTCATAACAAAATAAAACATTGCTATAACAATAAGTGGTTCAAAACCTTTATAAGTAGCCCCTGTAACTATTTTTGATGAATACATAAGTTCTGCTACTCCAATTGTAGATGCCATAGATGATTCCTTTATTATGGCAACAAACTCATTTCCTATAGCAGGGAGTATGTTTTTTATAGCTTGAGGAAGTATTATAAGTCTCATAGCCATTCCTTCTGTCATACCTAAACTTCTAGCGGCTTCTAATTGTCCCTTATCAACAGCATCTATACCAGCTCTTATTATTTCTGAAACATAAGCTGCTGAATTTAAGGAAATAGCAATAATACATGAAGGTAAAACCTCTAATTGAATTCCAAAGGAATGTAATCCAAAATAAACTATATATATTTGTAATAAAAGAGGTGTTCCTCTTATAACTTCTACATAAGCAGTAGAAATAACCCTTAAAATTTTAACTTTAAATATTGAAAATTTGGAACGTTTCATAAAGCATAAAATTGTTCCTAATAAAGCTCCCAAAATAACTGTTATTGCTGAAATTATTAATGTCCATTTAGCACCTTCCAAAAACACTGGAAAATACTCTTTTAAAAAACTGAAGTCTAATCCCCCCATAGTATTGCCCCCTAATTATTAAAATTCATTTTATTCTTCTTTCTTTTGATATGGAACTAATTCAATAGCATCATTTGTAAATTGATCTATCTTTCCATTTTCTTTTAACTCTTTAATTGTAGAATTGACTTCATCAACTAAGTCTTTATTTTCTTTTTGTATTGCTATGGCTGAACCACCCTCTGAGTTTTTAATCACCTCATCTGCAACAGCTAACTCAGAATTAACCTCTGAAGCTATTTTAGCAACAGGAAGTTCAGTAATTACAGCATCTAACTTACCAGTTTTTAATTCTAAAATTAAAGTATTTACATTATCTAAAAGCTTAACATCGGCTCCTTCTATTCCATTAGCTATCTCTGCTTGAATAGACCCCATTTGAGCCCCAACTTTTTTTCCTTTTAAATCCCCAATTCCTTTTATAGATTCTTTATTATCTTTATTTATTAATATTCCTTGCTCTGCTTCATAATAAATATCTGAAAAATCTACTGCTTCTTTTCTTTTTTCATCAGGAGTTATTCCTGAAATCCCCATATCAATCATTCCATTTTTAACAGATTGAATTATAGCCCCAAATTCCATCTCTTTAATTTCTAAATCAACCCCAAGATTTTTAGCAACCTCTTTTGCAATATCTATATCCAAACCAACAATTTGGTCCTTTCCATCCTTCATTATATGGAATTCATAAGGTGCATAATCAGCACTAAGACCAACTACCAAATTTCCACTTTCTTTTATCTTAGCTACCTTATCATTAGATCCATTTTCTTTGGCAGTTTTTGCCCCACATCCTGCTAAACTTAAAGTTAATCCTCCAATCATAGCCACTGACAATATCTTTTTAAATATATTCTTTTTCATATATATTCCCCCTAATATTTATTCGCTTATTGCTCTCTTCTTGAATAATTATACATTATTAATGAATAAAAATGTAATATATTTTTTTAATATAAATATATTGCAAAGGTTGATTTTTAATATAAAATTATTTTTAACAAGCATTTTATAACTATATACTCAGATAGAAAACATATTCATTAATTATTTAATTAATTTTAATATGTTTTATTTTCAAATTTATTATTTGATTCTATACCTCCCTTTTGTGTTTTTATACATTTTATTCTTATGTTAAAAAAATTTTATACAGCAATAAAACTTAATCTCCTTTAGTAAAATAAAAAGGATTTTATAAAAGTTTAATAATAAAAGTTTACAAGGAGTATAATGAAAATATCTAGTTTAGAAATTCTCAAAATATGCTTGTAACTTTCATTAAAATCTATTTTTATAAAATCCTTTTAAAAAGTAAAATTATTTAAATTGTATTTCTTTTAATCTATGAAGTGCTCTAGTACTCATTATATATTTTATTAGATCTTCATTTTCATCCTTTGATGATACATTATCTACAATGATGACTCCATCAAATTCTAATCCTTTTGCAAAATAAGATGGTATTATGACATTTCCAC
>NZ_JARHZJ010000034.1 GCF_029258205.1 Clostridium sp. | reverse complement strand
CTCATGGAGTTACATCTGAAATTTTTGGAGTTTTATTATCTAAGATGACTAAGTGTAAATTAGTCACTACTATTCATAGTAGAGCTGACTTTGATACCACGAATAAGGTCAAAGGTAAAACATATTGCTGGATACAAAAGATTTTATTAAGATATAATAAGAAATATGTTGTTGTTTCTGATTCTTTAAATAAATTTTTTATTAATGATATGAATGTTGATTCGACAAAAATTGATACTATTATAAATGGAATAAAGCCATTAGAGAAAAGAGAGAAGAGATTAAATGATATTTTTACAATAAGTACAGTAGGAAGATTAACACCAGTAAAAGCACATAAAAAATTAATAGAAGCGTTGATAGAATTAAAAAAAGAAGATATTAAATTTAAATGTATAATAGCTGGTAATGGAGAATTAGAAGAAGAATTAAAGAAACTTGTAGATACTAATGACATGAAAAATGAAATAAAGTTTTATGGATTTGTTGAAGATGTAAGGGATGTACTTGATGAAAGTGATTGTTTAATAATACACTCTGATATGGAGGGGTTACCAATAACGTTATTAGAAGCTATGAGTTATAATATTCCAATTATTACTCATCAAGTAGGCGGAATTAATGGAGTTATTAATGAAAAAAATGGGATACTAATGAAGAAAAATAACCCTGATGAAATTAAAGACAAAATTAAATTTTGCATACAAAATGAAAAAGAAGTTAACTTAAGAGCAAAGAAGGCAGAAATAGACTTTATGAATAAATATGACATTAGTAAATTTATAAAGTCTTATTGTGAATTATATGAAAATTTACAATAGTGGAGGATATTTATATGACCTTAAAGAATGAAAAATACAATGTAATACCTATAATGATATTATACTTATTCGCTTTAGTTTTAATAAAGGTAATTGTTATTGATAATTTTAATTATTTTTATTTTGTAACCTTTATTTCAGGTATATTTATTCTTTATAGAATAAGAATTATGGTGAAGATGAAAGGGTTCTTAGATAAAAATAGAGATTTGAAATGTTTTTATTATATAACTAGTATATATGTAATATATGTTCTAATACTTACTTTAGTAAAAATGCCTAGTGGAATAGTTTATTCTGTAAATATAGTAATTCCATTTATAACTATGTTGTTTTTAATTTATGATTTTGTTAATAATGATTACATAATAGAGAAACTAAATAAATTTATTTTTTATATATTTTTAATAACATCAATAGCAGCAATTGCCATGGTTATTTTAGGATACAGTAAGATAGATTTATCTTTTGAATATGGAATATATTTAACACCAACAAAGACATATCTTATGTGGGATCATGAGGTTAGGCTATCATGGCTGACTTCTCATAAGAGTAGATATGCTCTTTACTGCTTAATTGGTATATTCTTTGTTAATTATAATAAATTTATAAATAAAAAAATGAAAGTTTTAACAATAATATTGCTTTACATAAACTTGATACTTTCAAGTTCTATTACATCTATTACAATAGGTGGACTAGCATTAATATTTATATTAAAGGATATAATATTAAGTTTATTCCGTAGGTTTAGAGTTTTAAAAATATTAACTATAATAGGAGTGCCTGTAATAGGAATTGTGAGCATTTGGATTGTAAGTATGAAGAGAAATATATTTACTCTAGGTTCTAGATTATATATTTGGCAAAGTGCAATGCATCAAATAGGTTCAGATCCTATGGGGAATGTATCTATGGGAAGTGATTTTCTTATGTCAAATCCTAACCTAGATTTCCAATTTACAAATGGACATAATATTTTTATAAATGAATTAATTGAAAGAGGAATTATTGGTGGTATTTTATTTATAGTGCTAATATTAGCAATGTTATTTATATATTATAAAAATAGAAGAATAGAATATTTAATTGCTAATATACTATTTATTGCTGGTGGATGTATAGATTACACTATAGCTTCTGAAATGACTTATATTTTTTGGTTTATAAATGCTTTATGGATTGCAGAATCAATAAGACATTTAAAATCTAAAAACATTTTTGGCGGATTTTAGGAGGATGTTAGATGGATTTAGTTAAAGTTTCAGTAATAATGGGTGTTTATAATGAAGAAGAAATATGGGTTCGTGAAAGTATTGATTCAATATTAAATCAAACATATAAAGATTTAGAGTTTATAATAATACTAGATAATCCAAAAAATAAAAACTTAAAATTATTAATAGAAGAATATTCTAAAAATGATAATAGAATAAAATTTTATGTTAATGAGAAAAATTTAGGATTAATAAATACTTTAAATAAAGCTATAGGGCTTTCAAGTGGTAAATATATTGCAAGAATGGATTCAGATGATATAGCAATTAGCACTAGATTAGAAGAACAAATGAATTTTATAATTAATAATCCAGAATATGAGCTTATTGGAAGTAAAGTCCAGTATATAGACGAGGTAGGAAAGGAAATTCATTTGGAGGATAATAGAGTTTGTAGTTATGAAGACATAAAAAAATATTTAAAATATGATAATCCATTTGCTCATCCAACTATTATTTATAAAACTGATATAGTTAAAGAATTAGGTGGATACGATAAAGCATTGTATGCAGAAGATTATGAGTTAATAATGAAGTTTGTTGTTAATGGAAAAAAGGTATGTAATTTAGATAAAAAATTATTAAAGTATAGGTTAAGAGAGAATGGGATTTCAATAAGTAAGAAAGATTATCAGGTTACTACAACTCAGTTTTTACAAAAAACTTATAAGAAACATTTAAAGGATAATACTTTATATAATTTGAATTTAGATGAACTAAATAGGTTATTGCTTAAGGATGATTCAAGTTGGAATAAGAAAATTTATGAATTACACAAAAAGGCTTTAGTCTTAGGAAAAAGTAAAAATAAGATTTCAAAGGGGTTTTATGTATTATTAATAAGTATAATTTCTCCTAAATACTTCACTTGGTATAAAAATAAAGTAGCTGTAAAAACGTTATTTAAATAAGGGACATTAATGAAAAATATAAATTAAAATAATTTTATTATAATATAGAGGATAATTAATGAAGAATTTAATTAATAGTTTTAAAAATAATAAATTCTTAAACAATTTTATTGTCTTGTTAACTGGAGAGGGCATTGTATCATTAATTGGAATGCTTAGTATGATGATAATCATAAGAGCTATTGGATTGGAATTTAATGGTATGATATTATCAATTCAAACATATTGTTTATTACTAAATAATATTTTTGGATTTAAATCCTTCCAAGCTTTAATAAAGTACGTTGCAGTAGCATTTGAAGGTAAAGATAATGAGAAAGTTAAGGATTATATATATCAGTCATACGCACTTGATATAATTGCTGTAATATTAGCAACATTTTTTAGTTTTGTATTTTTAAATATGTATGGAAGGTTTATGGATTGGAATAGTCATATGATTTTTTATGCAAAAATATTTATATGGGCATCAATATTCCAAATACAAGGAACACCAATTGGTATATTAAGAACATTTAACAAATTTAATTATATAACTTACAGTAATGTTTTAGTAGCTATTGCAAGATTAATATTATATTTAATGGGTATATTATGTAAATTTAATTTTAATTATTATTTTTACTCAGAAGTAATATTATTTATACTTCCTAATATATTAATAAACTATTTAGCTTATAAAGCATTAAAAGAGAAAAAGTTAACAGATTTCTATAAAAGAAAGCTAAGTATAGATAAGGAATTCTTTATGTTTAACTTTTATAGTAATATATCATCTACTATAGATATACCAGTAGGAACTCTTACAACTGTAATAATAAATAAATATTTAGGATACTCACAAATATCTATATATAAAGTTTTTGAGAAGATTGGTTCAATTATTGGTAAATTAGGTTCCCCACTAGGACAAATAATTTATCCTGAAATGAATGAAAGAATAGCTAAGAAAAATTATAAGAGTGCTAAAAAGATGAATGATAAACTTATGTATTCAATTTTTGCTTTAGGAACTGTAATAATAGTTTTGGCGTACTTTACTCATGAATTATGGTTAGGATTTTTTATTCCAAATTATGATGATTATATATTCTCATTAATCTTTTATTTAGTATTTGTTGTATTTATAAATGGAACCGTAGGAGTGCATAGTTTGTTTATAGCATTAAATTATATAAAATATACAGTTCCTATTTTATTAGGTGTTAATGTGGTTTATTTAATTGCAATCTATTTCTTAGTAAATAATTTGGGGTTAAATGGAGTAATATTAGCTTTAAGCTTACAAGCTTTTGTAGTTGTTATGCTTAAATTAGTGATTATGAGAAAAAATAATTATAGAGAAAAAATATAAAAAGCTACTAGTTTTTACTAGTAGCTTTTTTAAAATAAAGAAGAAATTAGTTTATTTAATTCTATAGCTTGATTTTCTAAGGAGTATTTAGATACATGTTCACTACAATTTTTTTTCATATTATTTAATAAATTCTTATTAGTTAATAATAGTGTTAGAGTTTTAGATAAGTCTTTTTCATCAAAAACAACTTTACCACAGCTTCCATTATTACTTAATTCTTTAACTCCTCCTACATTAGTTGAAACAAAAGGACAATTTAATGACATTGCTTCTACAATTACAGTTGGAAAGGCTTCTCTTTTAGAAGTTAAAACTAATAAAGAGGAAGATTTTATATATGAATAAGGATTATTTGTATATCCAAGTAATTCTATATTGTTTTCAAGAGAATTTTCTTTTATTAAGTTAGTTAATAATTCACGTTCATTTCCTTCTCCTAAAATTTTAACTTTTATACTAGGAAGACTTTTTTTTACTTCTTTTATTGAATTTATAAGCAATGAAAAATTTTTATTTTCATCTAATCGTCCTATGGCTATTAAATCTATTGGATCAATAGATTTTTCATTAGATTTTTCAATAATTTCATTAAAATTATATCCATTGAATATTTTAACTGTTTTACTTGAAAACTCTGGATATATAGTTTTTATTAGAGATTCGGTTTTATCTGAAATTGATATTATATAATCTGCTTCTTCTAAAGCTTTTTTTTGTTTTTTATATAAATGTTTCATTTTTAATTTTTCTTTACCATTAAATTTAGAATAATCTAGGTTTTCTATAAATTCATGAAACCACATTAATTTCTTACCTTTAAAAGTAGAGGCTACAAAACTAGGATATAAATAATTGAACGATATTACTATATCAAAATCTCCTTTTATATAGAATCTTCTGATAAATGAAGGAAAGTTTTCTAATAAAAAGAATAAAACTTTTCTTTTTATTTTATATAGAATAGAATTTTCAAGATTTGTGTTTTTAAATAAAAATCCTAGGTATTTGAATAAATCACAATCAGTATCAAAGTCATGGTGTCCTTTTTCTATTTCAAATAAACTTATATCAAAGTTATAGTTTTTTAAAACATTCAACAAATTAGAAAGTATTTTTTCAGAACCTCCACCATTACTAAATGTCCAGGGTATAAATAAAATTTTCATTTGAAACTCCTTAATTTTACATAGAATTTTACATACTTATTATACTATAATGTTAAAAAAATAAAAATATGAATTTTTTGAAAAATTAGTATTAATATGATAATATTAATTAGTATAAAAACTAAATGGAATAATATATTAGGGGTAATGATATGAAAAAAATAGTAATAATAGTTTCTATAGCTTTAGGAAGTAGTTTTATAGCTTATACAAATGTATATGCAAGTACTTTTAATAAAGGGCAAGAAAATATTTCAATTAGTGTTAATAACGAAAAAAACAATACACTCTTAAATAGAGATGATAAAAATACAAATGAGGAAAATGATAAAAGTAAAGGTCAAAATTATTTAGAAAAAGCAAGTGATAGTAGTAATAAAGATGAAATATCTAGTGGATTAAAAAATAATATTAAAAATTCTGAAAATGCTCATGTAAATTTAAATACAAATAAAAATAATACACACATTATAAATAATAGTGATAATGATAAGAAAGAAAATGGATGGGTTAAAAAGAATAATGAAATTTATTATTATGAAAATAATAATAAAACTATAGGACTTAAACTTATAGATAATAATTATTATTATTTTGATGATAGTGGGATTATGAAAAAAGGATTTATTGATATAGAAGGAAAAAAATATTATTTTAATGAAAAAGGAATAATGATAAAAGGCTTTGAAGAAATTGATGGAAAATCATATTATTTTAATGATAATGGTGAAATGTATAAAGGATGGTTAGATTTAGATAATAAAAGTTATTATTTAGATTTAAAGACTGGAATAATGGCTAAAGGAATGAAAGTATTAGGCGGGAATACATTTTACTTTGATAATAAAGGCGTAATGACAAAAGGATTTAAGGAAATAGATAACAAAGAATATTATTTTAATGATTTGGGAAGAATGCACAAGGGATGGATAGACATAAAAGATAAAAGTTACTATTTAGATATAAATACAGGAGTTATGGCAACTGGTACAAAGATATTAGGTGGGAAAACATTTTATTTTGGTAACGATGGTGTTATGAGAAAAGGATGGGTAGAACTTAATGGAAATATCTATTACTTTAATAATCTTGGAAGAATGGTGAATGGATGGTTAAAGTTAGGTAGTGATAGTTACTATTTTAAGGACTCAGGAGAAATATATAAAGGTTGGTTAGATTTAGAAGGTAAAAGTTATTATTTAGATATAAACACAGGAGTTATGGCAACTGGCACAAAAATATTAGGTGGAAAAACATTCTATTTTGGTAACGATGGTATTATGAGAAAAGGATGGATAAATTTAAATGGCAATACTTGTTACTTTAATGATTTGGGAAGAATGGTTAGAGGATGGTTAGAATTGAATAATAACAGTTACTATTTTAAAGATTCTGGAGATATGTATAGAGGATGGCTAGACTTAGGAAGTAATAGTTATTATTTAGATATTAATAATGGAATAATGGCAACAGGAATTAGAGAATTAGGTGGAAAAACATTCTATTTTGGTAATAATGGTATTATGAGAAAAGGATGGATAGATATTAACAGTAATAGTTATTATTTCAATGATTTAGGTAGAATGCAAAAAGGATGGAATGTTATAGGAGGAAATAAGTATTATTTTGAATATAATGGTATTTTACAAAAAAATAAGGTGATTGGAGAATATTATTTAAATTCAGAAGGAATAGGAAACTTAATAGTAGAAGAAGGAGTATATGGTCAAAGTGGAGAAGGTAGAAAGTTAAATTATTATAGAATAGGTCATGGAAAAAAAGTTCTTTTATCTATATTTGGAGTACATGGATTTGAGGATGCTTGGGATAAAGATTCAGAAGAATTAAAAACTATAGCTGAAAATACTATTAATAATTTAAAAGAACAGTATAAATCACAAGAAAGAGCTTTAGATTTGAGTGAATGGAGTATATATATAATACCTTCTGCAAATCCAGATGGTAGATTAGATGGATGGACTAATTATGGACCAGGAAGAGCTACTATTACTACTCATAAAGATATAAATAGATCATTTCCAATTGGATTTAAACCATACTATAGTGACAGAAATTATACTGGAAATAGGCCTTTAGGTTCACCAGAAGCTAAAAGTTTATATAATTTCATCAATAATGTAATGGATGGAGCAAGTGAAAAAGTTCTTTTGGATATTCATGGATGGGAAAATAAGACAATTGGTGATTATAGTATAGGAAAATATTTTGATAATGAGTTTGGATTTAGACATATATCATCATATCCAGGTGGATTTATAATAACTTATGGTAAATCAATAGGTGCAAGATCAGTTTTGTTAGAATTTCCTATGCCAAGTTCTCATTACGATATAATAAGAAGAAATTTTTCGGGGAAATTTATAGATGGGTTAACAAATATATTAATAAATAATTAATGATAATAAAATCACGTCTAATTTTAGGCGTGATTTTTTATTATGGATTTTTGTTGAAAATTAATAATAGAGTTAATGATAAATTTTTATATTTCAATAAATTAAAAAAAAAAGTATTTTGGAATTAAATATTTTTGAAAATTAATGGGTAATGTGATAAGATTATTGTGTTAATATACGGCAAAATAGAAAAATATGGATAGAGGGGATTATTAACATGAAGAGAATAGCATTAATTGTTGCAATAGCATTAAGTACAAGTTTAGTAGGAAACTTAAGTGTACAAGCTAGTGAGGTTAATTTAAATAAAAAAGATGCAGTTATTATTGAGAAAAAAGATGACGATTCTAAAAATTCTAATGAAGATATAGCTAAAAAAGAATATTTTAAAAATCTAGAAAACAATCAATATGACATAAATAAAGAAGAAATTGATATAAATAAAGATAAGAGTTTATACGATAAATTTGAAATTGAATCATTAAATAATGGGACTATGATGTTTGCAGTTCAAAATGTGACTAATAAAGACATTATTTCTGATACAAAAGTAACTCAAAAAATAGCAAAAGAGTGGGCAAAATCAAAAGGTGCTACAGATGAGTTTATAGAATTAGCAAGTTTATATTGGAAATATGCTAAAGAGCATGGAGGAGTAAATCCAGCAGTAGCTTATGCGCAATCAGCAAAGGAGACAGGTTATGGCAAGTTTGGTGGAGTAATAGATGCAACTTATCATAATCCTTGTGGGTTAAAAACAAGACAAGGTGGAGAGGATAATGATCCAAATGCTCATTTTAGATTTGAAAATTGGGATCAAGGTGTACAAGCTCATTTAGATCATTTAGCTTTATATGCCGGTGCCAATGGATATCCAAAAAAAGATACATATGACCCAAGACATTTCGATAGTATTTGTGGAAAAGCTAAAACTGTAGAAGAATTAGGTGGAGCATGGGCACCTAGCGCATCTTATGGTTTAGAAATTTTAAATTTATATGATGAAATGTTAGATAAGACAAATGAGATTAAAGATGGATGGGTTCAAGAAAATAATAATTGGTGTTATTATGAGAATAAAAAAAAGGTAACTGGATTAAAGGATATTGATGGGTACACTTACTATTTTGATAAAGATGGAGTTAGACAATCAGGATTTATAGATATAAATAAAAATAGATATTATTTTAATGAAGATGGAAAAATGCATAAAGGTTGGAAAGATATTGGAGATAAAAGTTACTATTTAGATGTTAATACTGGAGAAATGGCAACAGGATTAAGAGTGTTAGGAGGAAAAATATTCTATTTTACTAATGATGGCGTAATGAGTAAAGGATTTACACAAATAGAAGGGAAAACTTATTATTTTAATGATTTAGGAAGAATGCATAAAGGGTGGTTAGACATCGAAGATAAAAGTTACTATTTAGATGTTAATACTGGAGAAATGGCAACAGGATTAAGAGTGTTAGGAGGAAAAACATTCTATTTTACTAATGATGGTGTAATGAGTAAAGGAATAGTAGAAATTAAAGGTGAAAATTATTACTTTAATGGATTAGGTAGAATGGAAACTGGTTGGATTACTGTAGGAAATAACAAATATTATTTTAATGAAAGTGGAAAAATGCATAAGGGATGGAAAGACATTGGAGATAAGAGCTACTATTTAGATGTTAATACTGGAGAAATGGCAACAGGATTTAAGGTTTTAGGTGGAAAAACATTCTATTTTACTAATGATGGTTTAATGAGCAAAGGTTTCGTTGATATAGAAGGAAGTACTTACTATTTTAATGAATTAGGAAGAATGGAATTTGGATGGTTGACTTTAGGCGTTGAAAAATATTATTTTAATGAAGATGGTAAAATGCAAAAAGGTTGGTCAAATATAGACAATGATAAGTATTATTTTAATGAAGATGGTAGAATGCATAGAGGATGGAAAGATATAGGTAGTAAAAGTTATTATCTAGATATTAATACTGGAATAATGGCGACTGGCTTTAGAGAATTAGGAGGACAGACATTCTATTTTACTAATGATGGAATAATGAGTAAAGGATGGACTCAAGTCAAAGAGAATAAATATTATTTTAATGATTTTGGAAGAATGCAAAAAGGTTGGCAAAAGATAGAGGGAAAAGAATATTATTTCTATCCTGAAAGTGGAATAATGGCTAAAAGTACCACAATAGATGGTAGAGAAATAGATGAAAATGGTGTAGCAAAAGATTTAACTAAAAAGTTAATTGTAGTTGATCCAGGTCATAATTATGGTGGTGATTACGGGGCAGAATCAACAATTGATGGAGTAACATATAAAGAAACTGAATTGGATATGTTTATTGCTGTAAAATTAAAAAATGAGCTTGAAAAACAAGGTTACAATGTAATATTAACAAGACAAATATTTGAGAGACCTATGGATGATTTGAGTACAAGTATTGCTAAAAGAGTTGATTTAGCAAATAATATAAATGCAGATGCATTTATAAGTATCCATCATGATTCATCAACTAGTATTATGGCTAAAGGGACTACTTCATTCTATAGTAGTTGGAAATCAGGCTTAGATAATACTGATATAGTTCCAGGTAAGGATCCAAATGGATATGATTGGTATGACTTAAGTGTTGATTTAACTCCAACAAAAGAAGCATTAGTTGGAAAAGATTTAGCTAAAACTATAGTAGATAATTTATCGGCGGATGTTAATTATTTAAATAGAAAAGATCATGATAGAAACTTGGGGGTTGTTAAGAGAACTAATATGCCATCAGTATTGGTTGAATGTGGATTTATTACAAATCCAGAGGAAGCAAAAAAAGCTGCTGATCCGAATAATCAACAAAAGATAGCAGAATCAATTGCAAAATCAGTTAAGCAAGTTATAGGATAATAGGTTAATTATTCAATATTACTAGAAATATATTTTATATTTCTAGTAATATTTATGTTTGGAGGATGACAAATGAAAAAAAAACATGCATATATGATTATTGCACATAATGAGTTTGAAATTTTAGAAAAATTGATTATTTTATTGGACGATGAAAGAAATGATATATACTTGCATATAGATAAAAAAGTTAAAGAATTTCCTTTTGATTATTTTAAAGGTTTAGTTAAAAAATCAAATATTGAATTTGTTGAAAGAAAAGATGTTAGATGGGGAGCTCCAAGTCAAATAGAATGTGAATTAGAGTTATTAAAAGCATCAATAAAAAACAATTACTCTTATTATCATTTAATTTCAGGTGTGGATTTACCTTTAAAAAGTCAGAATGAAATTCATAAGTTTTTTGAGGATAATAAGGGAAAAGAATTTATACATTTTTGTAGTTTTGAGGAAGCGAAACAAGTTGAAAATAGAGTTAAAAATTATCATTTCATGAAATACTATAAATCTTCAAATAAACTTCTTGGGTGTAGTGTAAGAAATTTTAATAAAATAATTGGAAAATTACAGAAAGTAGTTAAGTTTGAAAGAAAGTGGGATAATAGTATTAAACTTTGTTTCGGGGCACAATGGTTTAGTATAACTGACGAATTAGCTAAGTATGTTGTTAGTAAAGAAAAATGGATTAATAATACTTTTAAGTTTACAACATGTTCAGATGAGTTGTTTTTGCAAACTTTAGTATATAATTCTAAATTTTATGATAATGTTTATTTAAAAGGAATAAATGATTATAAAACTTGCATGAGATATATAGATTGGAAGAGAGGAAATCCTTATGTATTTAGAAAAGAAGATTTTAAGGAATTGATAGAATGTGATAGATTATTTGCAAGAAAATTTAGTTCAAATATAGACAATGAAATAATAACTAAAATCTTTAATTATTTAAATTGTAAAAAATAGATTAAATTTTAAAATTATAATAAAAATACTGAGAACTAAGTTCTCAGTATTTTTTGTCATATATAGTTTTTCTAAATTAATATATTAACTTTTGATATCCTCAAATATATAATCATGAATTTGTTTGATTGTAGCATCTTTATTAAATGTTAAATAATACACACCTTTTATCATTTCACCTTTAGAATAGTTGTCTTTAGGGAATCTTTCTTGCTCTAATCCAGAACCATCCATAGAAGCAACTATTTTTGCAAGATTTAGAATTTCACCAGATGAAAGACTAGTAGTTACCATAGGCATAAGTTCATTTAAGATTGTTGTGTATTTAGCTGGAGAAATTTGAGTAAATTTCTCAAATAATTTATTTAAAACTATTCTTTGTCTTTCAGTTCTTTCACCATCTCCACCAGCAGTATATCTTATTCTACAGTATGCTAAGGCTTGAGTTCCATTAACATGCTGAGTACCAGCAGAAGTTATGTTAGATACATTTGTTTTATTTAAAGCGTTAAGATCATTAATATAGTTATTTATATATTGAAGCTCATCATTTCTGATATCTAAA
>NZ_JARHZJ010000008.1 GCF_029258205.1 Clostridium sp. | reverse complement strand
CTACACTTACTTTCCTTATAATACTTTAATATAGCTGTTTTAAGTTTTTCATTCTCAATTTCTCTTTCTGATTTTTTAGGATTTACCTTACTATAATATGTGCTACGTGGAATGCCTAAAATAGAGCACATCTTTTTAACCCCATAGCTTTTCCTATTATCTTCTATAACTTGTATAATTTTATTCAGTTCTCTTTCGCAAATATGGCCATAGCTTTTTTAGCTAAAGCTTGCTTCGCTATAATATTTCATTTTCCTCTTTAATTCTAGCCATTTCTTTCTTTAATTTAGCTACTTCCTTCAATGTTATGACATCATCTTCAGATATTTTTATTTCTTTGTTAGCTTTTATCCAGCCATTAATAGTTGATTTTGCTATTCTATATTCACTACTTATTTCAGAAATTGTCATTCCAGACTTATATAAATCTGATATCATTTCTTTATAATCTTATGTGTATTTTTTACCTCTACACATAGTAGAAACACTTCCTTTCTCTAACTAAATATTATTTTACCTAGTTCGATAAAACGTGTCCACTATTTTATACTAACATCAAATATCTCCTTCTTTATTTTAACATAATCTTTACGTGTATTTTACTCTTGTATGATTTTTCCTTCCCATCTATTGAACCATAAAATTGATAAAATCAGAATAATAGAAGTCAAAATAATCATAGAAGCAATTCCAAAAATAATAGGTGAATTTGAAAAATTCAAATAGTTTTCTAAAAATCTGATACCACATTCCCAAGGAATTATTGGCCAAATTTTATCGCCGATATCAGTTTGAAAGTAACCTGCTAGAATTGTACCAGCTATTCCTAGTAAAACAGAGACAGTAGATCCGAATCGAAAAGCAATTGATAAATGTAATGAATATATAAACAAGTTACTAAGTAAGAATATTAGAAATATACCGACATATAAATTCAATGAAAATATATTCATATCTAAAAATAAATTGGTACCAATATAAAAACATAATTCATAAAGTATTAAATTTATTGCTGATAGAAATAGCATAAATAATAGTTTCCCTAGGTAAATACTTATTCGTGATTCCACTAGTCCTAGAGTATTTTGAATAGCGTTTATATTTCTTTCCAATTGAGTAAAAGCAGATACAGAAATACCTATAAAAATTGGATAACACATCTGTAGTATAATAAAAAATACTCTTACGTCAGTAATGATATGATATCCTGAAATAGTGTAATAGTAAAGAAATAAAAATGTAATCACTATAGGTGTTAACAAATGTAATAAAAGAAGGGAAGTTCGTTTTAATTTGATAAAATTAGAACTGAACTCTCTCAAAATTATCATTTACGATACACCTGCTTTCCATACCAAACTGAAAACAAGCCGGTAAATGCAACTACAATAAATATAGAAATTAATATTAAAAATGAACTTTGACCTAAACTTAAAATATATTTTGAACCTGATTCAACTAATAATCCGTTTGGTAAAACTCCAAATAATGTAGTCATCAATCTAGCAGTCCAGCTATATGGGAAAATCCAAAATAAAGGAGTCAATGCAAAGAATAATCCACCGAAAGCACTTAAGAATAAACTTAGTATAATAGAAGCAATAAACCCTACTTTTTGATCTAAAAATAAGCATAAAGGTATTTGCCATAATAAAGAAAACCATAATAGAATATATCCTAAAATATAATGTCCAATATATACAATTGCTACTGAAAATCCTGATAATACTAATTCAGAGATAATAGATATAAATGACAATAGCAATGATATTACTAAAAGGTTAAGTGCTATCAAAATTGTCTTTGAAATAAATATTTTCTTTAGATCAATAGGCAAACTATAAAGCGTTCTATATTTATGCTTTTTTTCTTTTTTATTCACTTGATGACATAAAAACATAATTGATAATGATGCAATTGGCATACTCCAATTACAAACTATAGAACTTGAAAAGCCTCCTAAACCAATACCAACAAACATGAAAATCATAGCTATCAAAATTAAAGCTAATGGTATTAAGATGGTGAGTTTTCTGAATAGTGAGTGCTTAAATTTTAAATTTTCTGCTTTTAAATATGATTGTAACATTAGGATTGACGCTCCTTTCTTATAATATCCATAAACAATTGCTCTAAATCTTCACTTGCATTAACTGAATCTTCATATAGGAGTGTTCCATTATATATAATTCCAATATCATCAGCAACTTGTTGTATTTCGCTTAAAATATGGCTAGATATAATAATAGAAATTCCTGAGTCTACTAATCTTCGAATCATTTTTCTTAATTCTTCAATTCCAAAAGGATCTAGTCCATTTGTAGGCTCATCTAAAATAAGTAGTTTAGGATTATTTAATAATGCTAATGCAATTCCCAACCTTTGCTTCATTCCTAATGAAAAATCTGATGTTTTTTTATTTTTTGTATCCATTAAGTCCATTTTTTCTAAAACTTCATTACATTTTTTTAGTGGAATACCTAAAAGTATTGCACGAACCTTTAAATTTTCAAATGCAGTTAAGTTCTCATATAGTGGTGGTGATTCAATCAATGAACCAATATCTAACAAATCTTTTCGTGTCCAATCATGATTATTGAATAATATTTCACCTGATGTGGGTCTAACAATTCCTGCAATCATCTTTAATAAGGTAGATTTACCTGCACCATTAGGTCCTAATAGACCATAGACAGAATTTCTTCTTACAGAGATTGATAAATTTTTTACTGCATATGTCTTTTTAAATTTTTTAGAAACACTATTTGTTTTTAGAATATATTCATGCATTATTATTACCTTCTTTCTTTTTTTATTTAATAAAGAACATTTCGTAGAATATTTATAATTCCTATATTTAACAATAATTATAATAACAACCAATTATAAGGATTTTATAAGGAAATAAAAATATTCCATTTGAATAAAAAAGTAAGTCACTAGAATATCTTCCAGTGACTTAAATCTTTCGATTAATGCATTACTAAATAGTTAATCGGTACTTACTCAGTTTTTTGTGATAAGCTAATGTTTATTTAAATTCGATTGTTACCAATCCACCACAATCATAGTTTTGTAGTTTAATCTGACCTGAATGCATTTTTACTACTTGTAAAGCAAACCATAGTCCAATTCCATTATGATTACTCTTGGCACGAGCTGTATCATCACGCCAAAGGCGTTTAGTTGCGTGTTGTAGTGCTGCCTTACTGAAACCAGGACCTTCATCACGCACAATAATTTGCCATCCGCCATTTACCATTTTACCTTCTAAATAGACATTTCTACCTGCATTTGTATGTTCAATAGCATTTTGTACTATATTTCCTAAAGCTCGAAGCAAGCGTTCTTCCTGTATATTTGCAATACCATCTAATTTATTTTTTTTTTGCAAATAAATTTTCTTATTTTCTGCAATAGGCATAGTATTTTGATATAACTTATCAAGTAAATCGTATAATCTTATTTTTTCAAACTCTTCATCTATCCCTATTGAAGCTTCTAGTAGACTTACTACATAGTTTTTTGCTCTATCATTGCTTGATATGATTGTTTTCACCATTTTTAGAGTATTATCAGGTAAGTCTTCATATAACAGAAGTTCAGCATTCCCACCTATTAGGGTAAGTGGAGTTTTTAAGTCATGTGCAAGAGCTTCTATTTCTGACTCCCGTTCTTGCTTCGCTGCCCACTGTAAAGATAAAGAAGTATACAATGCTTTTCTCATATGTTCCATAGCGTCAAGTGCCTGATCATACTCCCTTATGCCTGCATGAGGAATTTCAAATTCCAACTCTTGTGAAGCTACTTTTTCACTTACTTGACTAAATAGTTTCAATTTTGTAGCAAGATTATATCTAAGCCATAAAGTATTAAAGATTAAGCAAAGAATCCATGCAATACCTAGTGTACCCCACCATAGATATTCAAAAGGAGGAAGTATATTTCGTAAAGTAGGATTTATAAACTCTCTCCTGTAATTCCAACGAATTACTATAGTACTTTCATCTTGGTAGGTATATCGTAAACTATGTATATCATTTATATTCTCTTTTAAATACATAGTTAATATTTCTAGTTCTTTTCCTTCTACATTACTTTCTAATATCTCACCACTTTTGTTAAATAAAGCATACTTTGCTAGAAAATTATTATTAGGTGAAATGAAATTTAATGGTTTTCCAGCTAACATTTTCTCCACTTGTTGGTTAGATACTGATCCATGATAAATAAAATCTTTTTTTTCTAGTAATTGTAATGTGGTTAACCATATTATGAAACAAGACAACATACATCCTAGCATGATGATAGTAAAACGTAAAAGTACAAAAGAAAGACTTATAGAATTTTGTCTTTTCGCCATTTATAACCTACCCCCCAAACAGTTTCAATAGGATTAAGGTTATAAGCTTTTAGTTTAGCACGAATATTTTTTATATGCTCTACAATAGCTGATGAATCACCGTCAGCATCAAAACCAAAAACAGCTTCATATAATTGTTCTTTAGTAAATACTTGTCCTATATGTAAAGCCAAGTGTTCACTTATAGCATATTCACCTTTAGTAAAGAAAATGGTATCCTCACCTACAATAGCCATTTTTTCTTGCATGTTAAAACGCACACCACTTCTACTAAGTGTGTGTGTTGGCTGACGAACTTCTCGACGTAGGTGAGCATTTACTCGTGCTCGTAATTCTGCAATACTGAAAGGCTTCTTAATATAGTCATCAGCTCCTAATCCAAACCCTTGTACAAGAGCTGTATCTTCAGCTTTTGCAGTTAAGAAAAGAATTGGGCAATCTACTTCAGAGCGTATACGACTACAAAGAGAAAAGCCGTTTTCACTCGGCATCATTACATCAAGTAAAAGAAGATCATATTGTTGACATTTACTAGGCTGTATTGTAGTAGCATCTACTTCAGTATCTACTTGATGACCATCTTTTTCTAATGTAGCACGCACTAAATCCAACATATCAATATCATCATCAATAACTAATAATTTCGACATAAACTATTCTCCTAAGTTTAAAACATTTTAATTTGATTATAATATAAAGATTTTTATTTCACTAATGAAAATTTTATAAAATTTTATTCTTAATAAGAGTTAATTGATTTATATAACTCCTAGATAGTTCAGTAGACTTATATCTCATAATGTAAGTATATCATGGAATGCGTACATGCTGTTTTCCAGCATACGGCTACTCATAATAACTTTTACATTTAAAACATCTTAAAAATCAAACTAACTCACACAATAATAGAATCATAAGTTAATTATAGGATATTTTGTAAATTATTCTACTATAAATTTTCAAAAATTATTTACTTCGCAATATAATAAAGTTATTCATTAAAAAATATTTTTCATAATTACTAATTCTACTAAAACTCATTATTTAATATATAATTTAATAAAATTATAATATTAACCAGACATAGAAACTTTTTTAAAACTATTTATGTTTCTTAATTTTATATAAAGTAACAAACAAAGCTAGTATTTGTGCTACTCCAAAAGAGAATATCAATAATTTTGTGTAAATTATATAAAAAAATATATTGAGGTTTAGATAATAATTTATTTAACCCTTTTTTCTTTTTATATAATTATATTGAATATAAATTGATGTTAGTATAAAATAGTGGACACGTTTTATCGAACTAGGTAAAATAATATTTAGTTAGAGAAAGGAAGTGTTTCTACTATTGGTAGAGGTAAAAAATACACAGAAGATCATAAGGAAATGATATCAGATTTATATAAGTCTGGAATGACAATTTCTGAAATAAGTAGTGAATATGGCATAGCAAAATCAACTATAAATGGCTGGATAAAAGCTAACAAAGAAATAAAAATATCTGAAGATGATGTCATAAAATTGAAGGAAGTAGCCAAATTAAAGAAAGAAATGGCTAGAATTAAAGAGGAAAATGAAATATTAAAAAAAGCTATGGCCATATTTGCGAAAGAGAACTGAATAAAATTATACAAGTTATAGAAGATAATAGAGAAACTTATGGTATTAAAAAGATGTGCTCTATTTTAGGCATTCCACGTAGCACCTATTATAGTAAGGTAAATCCTAAAAAATCAGAAAGAGAAATTGAGAATGAAAAGCTTAAAATAGCTATATTAAAGTATTATAAGGAAAGTAAGTGTAGGTAGGTCATTCCAAAGATAAAGATAATGCTTTCTAAAAATGGATTTAATATATCTATAAAAAGAACTCAAAGATTGATGAGAGAATTAGGAATAAAATCTATAATAGTGAAAAAATACAGACCAACTTCTAAGAAAAAGCCAAAAGAAGGCTTAGAAAACGTTTTGAAACGTGATTTTACAACAACTAGCATAAATGAGAAATGGTCAGGAGATATAACTTATATAAAAACTCAAAAAGATGGTGGTGTTATTTAGCTTCTGTACTTGATTTGCACTCTAAGAAAATAGTGAGATACTATTTCGGTAAAAATATGACAAATAATCTTGTTATGGAGTTACTAAAAAATGCTTGTTATCTTCAAGGTATAGGCAAAGATATTAAAATAATATTTTATAGTGATTTAGGTTCACAATATACGAGTAATGATATGAAAAATCTATGTAATGAATTTAATATAATACAATCATTTAGTTAAAAGCTTGTCCCTATGACAATGCTTGTATAGAATCATTTCATACTGTTTTAAAAAAAGAAGAAATTTATAGAAATACTTATGAAAAATATGAAGATGCTAAAAAAGCAATCTTTGAATATATATAAAGTTTCTATAATAGTAAAAGACTGCATTCATCTCTTGCTTATAATACTCCTAATGAGATAGAATTTAAAGCTTTGAATGTAGCCTAAATAAGTTCGAATTTTTGTGTCCAAGATATTGATACAAATCCAACATTGTATTATTAGATAAAATGTACACAATTAAAAGAATTAATGTTACTACTGAACTTATTATTGATTTTCTAATTTCATAATTTTCTCTAATATATTCTGCTTTTTCAACTAATCGTTTTAGTTTTATACCAAAAACTAAACTTATTATATTCAATAATAAACATAACCCTTTTAATAATATCATAATAGCTTTGCTCCAAATTAATTTTTTATATGTTTTATTTATATTTTTAAAATAACATCTGAAAATTTATGAATAATAAATTTTAATCCTTCTATAACTTTAGATATTTCACTTTCAATAGTATTCCCTACAATAGAAATAAAAGGAAGTAAAACCATTCCAACTCCATATGTCAGCCATCCAACTACTCCAACCAAAACTACTGTAGCAAAAATATTTTCTTTTTTATAATCTTTAAAAATAACATTGCTTTTAATAGCTGTTTCAAATGCTGGAATTTGAAGCGTAACTCTTTTATATTTATTTATTCCTGGGAATATAGTTATAATAAATCTTTGATATATGGATTCGCAGATCTATGTGGACAAATAATATCATATTTTTTCATTATTCTTCTAATGCATTTTAGATTATAATTAATACCGATTTATCTAAGTTATACTTTTAGTATAGCATTTAATTTTTTATTTTTAATATTTGCAACAGAACCTAATATTCCATAACAAAATCCAAATAATATAAAAAAATTTTTAATCATAATTTTTAAAAATTTTACTTCTTTATATTTAACTGCATATTTAGTTATTATATATAATAACTAAATATGCATGTTTTCTCAAAGCAAGTTATCTATTACTATAAAATCAAATTAATATATTTTTAAATAGTATTTAATTAATATTACTTTACCTTTAAAGCATTTTTTACTGTTGATTTATATCCAGTATATGTTGCATAGAAATATCCACCATAAACAATTAACATTATTAATCCTGTTACTAAGGATGAAGCTCCTATATCTGGTTTATTAATCCTATTTAAGAATGCATTTACAACCTTTATTGCAATTACTGAATGTACTGAAGCTACAACTAATGGTAATCCAAAATAAATACTTACTTGTGTAAATATTGATTTATTTATCATCTTTTGAGATACACCAATTCTTCTTAAAGATTTATATCTATCAATACTATCGCTAGCTTCTGACAATTGTTGAAGGGCAAGCACAGCAGTACTTGATATCAAGAATATAACTCCTAAATATATGCCTATGAATACTACTATATTTGTCATTCCATTATTATCTTCATAAATACGTGCTCTTGTATTACCTATTACAAAGCCATATTTACTTGAATCAACCAAGCCATCTCTATATTCATCGAATAACTTTTGTACTCTTTGTTCTTCTTCCTTTGAATTTTTAGGGAAGTTTATATTAATTTTGTTTGAAATAGGCTCTAAATTAGAAACAACATTATCTGGCACTATTAAAGTAAGCAAGTTATCTGTCATTCCAGTACTTTGAAATGCCTCTTTTATAACTTTTTCCTCTCCAATTAAGGTATTATTAGCAATCTCATACCCTTTACTATTAATTTCTATTTTATCATTATTTTTAAGAATATTTTTTAAAGTATTCTCTACTTCACCTAAGTTAGATGAAATTAACACCTCATTATTACTTAAATACACTGATTTTTCACCGCTTAAAGTTCTTATATTATTATATGAACTTATACTTATTGCATTTATTCCTTTATAAGTTATTACTTTCACTATATCTTTTATATTTTTATCTTCTGCATTTTTATTTAATAAGTTTTCTAAATTAGTTTTTTCTAATTTATATTCATTATATGAGACAATTTTATCCTCCGGATTAAACTTGAATCCTAACTCTTTTATTAATTCTTCAGCAGTTTTTATTTTACTATCCTCATTAATATAATAAGTAGCAGATGCATCAAATGGAGTTGTATTTTCTAAACCTTTTTCTAAAGCATTTTTAAAACTTAAGCCAGTTGCTAATGTACTTATTGTCAAAAATAGCATAAGACATATTACTGTCATTGATAAAAAGTTAGTATTTATTTTACTATTCATTTGTCTTAATACAAAAATATTTAATCCCTTTAAGTAAACATTCTTATTCTTTTGTAAAACATGTAAAACAAATCCTGCTAAACTAAAGAATAAAAGTAATGTTCCTAAAACACCTAATAATATTGATATGCAAAACATATTATTCATAGGATTTAATCCAACTTTAATTACTAATTTATATGCAACTCCTAATACTCCTAAAGATATAAAGAATATTATTGCTGTTAATATAGGATTTTTTATTTTTATATCCTCATTCTTCTTAGCAGCTGTTAACATATCTATAAGTTTATATTTTGAAATTACAAAAGTATTAAAAAGCATAACTAAGATAAAAATTATACCAAAGTATAAAATAGTTTTTAAAATAGCGTCAGTTGATAATAAGAATTTATAATTACTTAGAGATACTTCAAATAATTTAGCTGCAAAAGCAGATATCCCTTGAGAAACTATTATACCTATTCCTAATCCTACAACTAATGATATAATTCCTACTAGAGCTGTCTCATATGTAAGTATTTTTGAAATTTTGTTTTTTCCCATACCAAGGGTCATATATATACCTAATTCTTTTTTACGTTTTTTAACTAAAAAATTATTCGCATAAAGAATTAATCCACCTAAAACACAAGATATAAATACAGATATTCCAGATATTAAATATTGTAATGATTTTATATACTCAGACTGTCTTTTTCCAAGTTCTAAAAAGGCTTTTTGATCTCCTATTGAGTTAAATGCATAGAATAGACATACACCTAAAGTTAATGTTAGAAAGTATATTGAATAATCTTTAAAGCTCTTTCTAACATTGTTTAAAGCAATCTTAAAATACATCCCTATCATCTCCTCCAAGAAGTGTTATAACCTCAATAATTCTATCAAAAAATTCTTTTCTTGAATCTGTTCCTCTTACTAATTCATTAAATATTTTTCCGTCTTTTATAAATAAAATCCTATGAGCATAGCTTGCTGTGAAAGCATCATGAGTTACCATAAGTATTGTAGCTTCTAAATCCTTATTTAAACTTTCAAAAGAATCTAAAAGCATTCTAGCTGACTTTGAATCTAAAGCTCCTGTTGGCTCATCTGCTAAGATTAATGATGGATTAGTAACAATCGCTCTAGCAGAAGCAACCCTTTGTTTTTGTCCACCTGATATTTGATATGGGAACTTATTTAATATTTCATCTATACCTAAACTCTTTGAAATTTTTTTAATAAGAGCATCTATCTCCTTAGGCTTCTTACCTTGTATTGTTAAGGCTAAAGCTATATTTTCATAAGCTGTTAATGTGTCTAATAAATTAAAATCTTGGAATATAAATCCTAATTCATCTCTTCTAAACTTCTCTAATTGCTTTGATTTTAATTTTGTAATATCTTTTCCATTAATAACTATACTTCCTGTAGTAACATTATCTATAGTTGATATACAATTAAGCAATGTTGTTTTACCACTTCCTGATGGTCCCATTATTCCAACAAACTCACCCTTATTAACTTTAAAGTGAATATTGTCTATTGCTTTTGTTATGTTATCTTTGTTTCCATAATATTTTTCTATATTTTCCACACTTAAAATATTTTTCATATTTTATTCCTCCTCATTTTATCCTACAATGTTATTTTATGCTCTTTAAAAGAAATTACATATTTATTTGTCTTTCATAAACCTTACAATGTTGTAAGACTTCTATAAAAAATACCGCATACTCATTTATGAATAATGCGGTATAAATTATCTAATTTATTATTATAGTATCTCCTATTGGGAAAATTATGCTAACTTCTGTTCCTTCATTTTCTTCTGAGGTTATTTTTAGACCTAATCCTAGCTTATCACAAAGATTTTTGCATAGATATAACCCCATACCTGTAGATTTAGTAAATCTTCTTCCATTTTCTCCAGTAAAGCCTTTTTCAAAAACTCTACCTAAATCTTTATTAGGTATTCCAACACCACTATCTTTTATTTTAATAATTATGCTATTTTTAGATTTATTGGCAAATATCTTAACTCTACTATTTTTAGAACTATATTTTATTGAATTGTTTATAACTTGATTTATTATAAATTCAACCCATTTTTCATCACTATAAACCTTGTAATCTAAATCTTCCAACTCTATAGCTATTCTTTTGTTTATGAAATCTCTAGAATTTTTCTTAATTACATTTCTTACACTTTTCCCTAAGTAAAATTCTTTTACAATATAGTCTTTGCTAACATCTGTACTTCTAGCATAATATAAAGCTTGATCTATGTATTCTTCAATTTTCTTTATTTCCTTTTTAATACTTTCACTAGACTTACTCTCATTATTTTCTAAAATAAGCCTAGTAGAAGCTATTGGAGTTTTTATCTCATGAACCCATGTTTCTATATATTCTCTATATTCTTTTTGCTCAAATCTATATTTTTTAACATGCTCATGCATATCTTTATCAGTTTCTTTTAAAACTTCATATAAAAATTTACCATGATAAAAACTTGGCTCTTCTATTACTTCAGGTAATAAATACTTTCTGTCTAATTTATCTAAAGCAATGCTTAAGTTATCATAAAACTTTTTACTCTTATAAAAGTCTAAAATTATATATGTAAAAAGAGGAATAAACCAAAAGCATCCTATTAAAAATATTATTCCAGAACCAATATTACCTATGAACAATAAAACTGCTATAGTAGCAAAAATTATAAAGTTTACAATTAGAAAGAAGATTTTATCCTCAAAATAATCCCTTAGTTTCATGGCATAATATACCCTAATCCTCTTCTAGTTTCTATAGCACCTTTTACTCCAACCTCTTCTAATTTTTTTCTAAGTCTAGTTACATTTACTGAAAGAGTGTTATCATCCACAAAAATATCTGAGTTCCACATATAATCCATAAGATCTTCTCTTAAAACAACATTTCCTTTATTTTTTAAAAGATAGGATAATATCTTAAGTTCATTTTTGGTTAATTCTTCATCTTTTCCACTACAAGAAATTGTTCCATTAGATAAATTTAACTTTAAATCACCATATGTTAAAATTTCTTGTTCTGCTAAAGAATATGTTCTTCTAAGCAATGAAGCTACTCTAGCTAATAAAACTTGAGTATTATAAGGCTTTGTTATAAAATCATCAGCTCCTAAATTCATACTCATAATCTCATCCATATCACTGTCTCTACTTGTAACTATTATTATAGGTAAATTAGAATATTTTCTTATTTCTCTACAAATATGATATCCATCAAAATATGGTAAATTTATATCTAATAATATTAAATCTGAATTATTTTCTTCAACATACTCCAATATATTTTCAAAATCAGTTGGAGCTAAAACTTCATAACCATATCTAGTAAGAAGTTTTGTAAGCTCTTCTCTTATAGTATCTGTATCTTCAATTATAAGAATTCTCTTCATAATAACCATCCCTTCAATTTACATAGTGAATATAAATTCTATTTACATTTATTATATAAAAAAACTGTATTAAAACACTTTTTAATTTAAGCCCCATAATACAGTCATAATATAAAAAAATATTATTAATTACATAATATATATTTTCTATAAACTTTTAATCTATAAATTATACAAGATGCACTTCCTTTTAATATATTTGATATTGCTATGCTCCACCAAACTCCATTTATCCCAAAAAACTTGACCAATACCAATGCCATAGGAATTCTTAACATAGTAAATATTATACTTATAGCTGATGGTATTTTAGGAAGTCCTAACCCTGAGAATACTCCATTTGATATCATTTCAAAACTACTAAATATCTGAACTATTCCAAGTACTCTTAAATAACTACTTCCAATTATTATTGTAGCCTCATCCTTAACAAATAGTCCTACTAATAATCCTGGAATACAAATAAATAAGGCTGAGACAAGTATTGAGTAGATAGCTCCTAAAAATAAAGCTTTCTTATACCCTTCATTTACTCTATTTAATTTCCTTGCTCCATAATTTTGACCTGTAAATCCTGCTATAGCTCCGTTTAATCCTCCAACTACCATAAAGCTTACAGATTCTATTTGAAGTCCTATTTTCTGAGCTGCTATAGCATCTGCCCCAAAACTAGCTATAATTCTAGCTAATATGATATTTACTAAGGTAAAAAGTACCCTTTGAGATGCCATAGGAAACCCCAATCTGGCTATTTCTCTTACTTTTTCATAGTTTACTTTCTTTTTAAAATCAATTTTAAATATTCCTCTTCCATAATATATATACATAAAAAACATAAGTATACTAGCTAATAATGTTGCTACTGCTGCTCCAAAAACACCTAGTTTAAAAGTATATATTAATATTGGATCTAATATCATATTTAAAATTATACCTGTAGCACTTATTTTTAAGGCTACTTTATTATTACCAAAACTAGCTAATATTCTAGTAAAAAGATAATTAAAAAAGCTAAAGAATAATACTGGTGCACTTACAGCTAAATATATATAAGAATCTCTTTCAACTAAGGGATCATTTAAATTTAAAAATCCTATGAATCCTTTTCCAAAAACAACTAATATTAATGCATATATTAGTCCTATAACAAAATTCATTATAATACCATTTCTTATATAATCCTCTGTCTCTATTTCATTCTTTCTACCTACTTCATGAGAAACCTTAATTCCAGTCCCTGTTACCACTAAAGCATTTATAGAATATCCCAATCCTAAAAAGAAGCTTGAAGAACCAATACTAGCTACTGCATTACTTCCAAGCCCTCCAACCCAAAACATATCTATAAGCCCATAAGCAAACTGAAGGAATGAACTTCCCATAATAGGAAGTGCTAAGGTGGTAAGCACACTTAGTACCTTACCCTTGGTTAAATCTATTTTCTTCATTTACCATTTCTCCTATTTAAATTTGCCCATTTTTTATACGGCTTACTAAATCTTCTACCTTTTCTTTTATTTTATCTCTTATGTATATAAACTCTTCATCACTCTTTCCACTTGGATCATCTAAGCCCCAATCTTCTCTATGCTTACAAGGTAATGTTGGACATTGAACATTACATCCCATAGTTATAACTATATCTACCTTAGGAATTTCTCTTAATAATTTTGGTCTTTGATTTAATTCCATATCCACCCCAATTTCTTTCATTAATCTAACAGCATCTTCATTTATTTTATCTCTTTCCTCAGTACCTGCCGAATAACTTTCAAAAACATTTAATCCCAGTATCTTTCCAAAGGCTTCTGCCATTTGAGATCTACAAGAATTGTGTACACATATAAAGGCTACTTTCTTCATAATGATTCCCCTTTTACTAAACTATTTTTCATAATAACTTAACAGCTTCTTAAACATTTTAATTCTGCTTAGATTAGACTAATTTTCACCCTTTGTCATATTCTTTAAATAATTCATACTAATCTAAACATGTTATTATTTCCATAAGAAATAATATAGATTTATTTGCATTATTTAAATTTAAACTATAATGATTCCAAGTCCCTTCCTTTCTATATTTAACAAGGCCACATTCACTTAAAATCTTCATATGATGTGATAATGTAGATTGAGATATATCGAAAAACTTCAATATTTCACAAGCACATTTTTCTCCACTTGATAATAACTCTATTATTTTTAATCTATTCGAATCTCCCAAAGCTTTAAACACTCTTGAATTCAATTCAAAATTATCCTCCATATTTTTTCACTTCCTAATCTTAAAGTTTTTATAACTATATTTCAATTATAATTATATATCGATAATTGTCAATGTTATATATATCAAAACATAAATTATAATTCTTAAAATATATTTTTAATCTTTATTATATTTTTATACCTCCAATTCAAAAACAACTAAAAAAAGGTTGCAAAGTTAAATTAACTTATACAACCTTATTATTTTAATTTTAACAACTACACTCTTTTAATACGCTACTATTTCCTTAATTACAAACTCTTTTCCACCGATTTAACTATTGTTAGTTATTAACTACTACTTATTTTCTAAAATTAACTTTTTATATGCAGTAGTATCTTTGTAAATTTCATCCTTTAATGGATTAAGTTTATTCTTTCTTATTCTATTAAATTGATAAATTGCTAAAGAAGCATTTACAACTAAAGATATTAAGCTAACTACAAAGAAAGCAGTTTTATTATGTGTTGTATGAACTGGTGCTATTCTATCAGCAAATTGTGGAATAGTCATAACAAACATAATCCATAGAGCTAATGTTTGAGCTCTATGTTGTAACCAAGCTCCTTTTTTTATAAAGAAAGTTGGTATAGTACATGAAAGTAATAATGCAACTCCACAGTAAATTGAGTGATCTGATATACAGTTATAAGTATAAGCAAAGTTCCATAAATCATAAGCTATAACCCATGCCCATATCATATCTGGCCATATCATATC
>NZ_JARHZJ010000017.1 GCF_029258205.1 Clostridium sp. | reverse complement strand
TATAATAAATATTGTCAACAGGACATGCCGAAGTGGCGGAACTGGCAGACGCACAGGACTTAAAATCCTGCGGTGCTAACACACCGTACCGGTTCGATTCCGGTCTTCGGCACCAAAACTCTTAAACATAGTTTAAGAGTTTTTTTATTTTTAATAAATCTAAAAAAGTCCAAACACAAAAGCTCTATTAGAGTTATTTTTATTAGATATAGATAAAACAAACTAATTTCACTGCTGTTAGATTGTTTAGCTATATCTATTTTTTCTAATAAAGCCTTTTAGTTTATATCAAATACTAAACATATAACTTATGATTATAATAATATATTCAATTTTTCTAATTTCTAAGAGCTATTTTGCAGTACCTATATCTTTTCTAAAATACATTCCCTCAAAATTAACTTTTTCTACATTTTTATATGCATTTTCTTTAGCTTCTTCTAAAGTTTTGCCTTTTCCTACTACTGAAAGTACTCTTCCTCCACTGGTTACTAAAGTATTATCTTCTTTTTTTGCTCCAGCTATAAAGAATTCTCCTTGAAGCCTTTCATCTATACTTATTTCATAACCTTTTTCATAAGACTCTGGATATCCATTTGATGCTAAAACAACATTAACGCAATATCCTCGATTCCATTTAACAGTTGTTTCATTTAATTTTTCATCTAGTGCATTTAATATTATATCTACTAAATCACTCTCCATTAAAGATAAAACACTTTGTGTTTCTGGATCTCCCATCCTAACATTATATTCTAAAAGTTTAGGTCCTTCTTCTGTTATCATTATTCCAAAGAAAATAAATCCTTTAAAGTCAAACATTTCTTCTTTTATACCAATTAAAGTTTTATCTAATATATTTTCATAAAAATCAGCAAAAACATCTTCAGTAACATATTTATTAGGAGAAACAACTCCCATTCCACCTGTATTCTTACCTTTATTTCCATCAAATATTTGTTTGTGGTCCTTGGCAGATAAAAATGGTAGTATTACTTTCCCATCTGTAACTGAAAGTATTGATGCTTCAACTCCTTGTAAAAATTCTTCTACTACTATTTTTTTTCCTGCTCCATTAAATACATCATCTTTCATAAATAAATTTAGTGTTTCTATTGCCTGATTTTTATTTTCACATATTACAACACCTTTACCAGCTGCTAATCCATCAGCCTTTATAACTCTTGGATACTTACAATTTTCTAAATAACTTTTAGCTTCTTCATAATCATAAAAAACTTCATAATTAGCCGTCTTAATATCATACTTTTTCATAAAATCCTTAGAAAAGCTCTTGCTACCTTCAAGCATAGCTCCAGCTTTATTAGGTCCAAATATTTTTAATCCTTCCTCTTTAAAAGCATCAACTATACCATTAATAAGTGGCTCTTCTGGTCCTACAACAGTTAAATCAATACTATTATTTTTAGCAAAATTTAATAAATCTTCAACCTCAGTAATCTCTATATTTTCACATTTATTCTCATTAGCTGTTCCTCCATTTCCTGGAGCCACATAAATTTTTTCTACTTTATGGCTTTTTCCTAATTTCCATGCTAAAGCATGTTCTCTTCCACCAGATCCGACTAAAAGTATCTTCATATATAAAAGGTCATATAAATTAAACTTAATTTAAATAGTTTCTAACTTATATAATTAACTATTTAAAATTTCAATTAACTATATGACCTACTTCACCTCCTAAAATCTATTTATTACTAATGTTTAAAATGTCTAATTCCTGTAAATACCATGCTTATTCCATGTTCATTACAAGCCTCTATAGACTCTTCATCTCTAATAGATCCACCTGGTTGAATTATTGCTTTTATTCCATTTTTATAAGCTTCGTCAACGCAGTCTCTAAATGGGAAGAAAGCATCTGATGCCAGTACTGCTCCACCTTTTCCTCTTTCTAAAGCTTCTTTAGTAGCCCAAATTCTATTAACTTGTCCTCCACCAATGCCAGTGGCAACTCCATCTTTTACAACTACTATAGCATTAGATTTTACATATTTCACAACCTTCATTCCAAAAATCATATCTCTTAATTCAATTTCTGTTGGCTCTTTTTCAGTTACTACCTTATACTCATTAGCAAGTTTATTATCTTCCCCTTGAACTAATATTCCACCATCTACTGTTACCATATAATTTTTAGCTTGCGGAGTATTATTACATTTTATAACTCTTAAATTCTTTTTAGTCCTTAATATTTCTAAAGCATCTTCATCAAAATCAGGTGCCGCTACCACCTCTAAGAAAATTTTAACCATTTCTTCTGCTGTAGCCTTATCTATCTTTCTATTTATAGCAACTATTCCACCAAATATTGAAACTGGATCTGCATAATAAGCCTTTAAATAGACTTCCTTGGAACTTTCTCCTACAGCTACCCCACAAGGTGTATTATGCTTTAATGCACAACAAGCTGTTTCTTCAAATTCACATGCAACCTTCCATGCTATATCTAAATCCTTTATATTATTGTAAGACAAAGCTTTTCCATTTAAAATTTCAAAGCTATTCATAGCTCCATCAAATTCTGTTGAACTATAATAAGCAGCTCCCTGATGTGGATTTTCTCCATATCTAAGATCTTGGATTTTCTTATATGAAACTGATAAGTATTCTGGATATTCCTCTTCTCCATCTAATAAAAAATTAGAAATTGCAGCATCATAAGCACTAATTAAATTAAATACTTTTCCTGCAAGAGTTTTTCTCAATTTAAATGAAACCTCATTATTTTCTTTAATTTCATTAATTACTTTTTCATAATCCTTTTTATCTGAAAGAACTACCACATCTCTAAAATTTTTAGCTGCTGCTCTTAACATCGTTGGTCCACCTATATCAATAAACTCAACCTTTTCTTCAAAGCTTAAATTCTCTCTAACTTTTTCAAAGAAAGGATATAAATTTACAACTACATAATCTATAGTATTTATCTCTCTCTCTTTTAAAGTTTTCATGTGATCTTCATTATCTCTTATTGCTAATATTCCAGCATGAACTAAAGGATGTAGAGTTTTTACTCTTCCATCTAACATTTCTGGGAAGTCAGTTATTTCACTTATCTCTTTAACCTCTATGTTATTTCCTTTTAAATATTTATAAGTTCCACCACTTGATATTATTTCTACATCTCTATCTCTTAAAAATTTTGCAAGTTCTAAAACTCCATCTTTATCAAAAACACTTATTAAAGCTCTCTTTTTCATTAAAAGACCTCCCTAATTTAATATTTTTACTTTCCCATTAAGAATTTCTATTTTTTCTTCACATAAGCACTTAACAATTTTCGGTAGCAATATATGTTCTTTCTCTAAAACCTTTTTTTGAAGACTTTCTGGAGTATCTTCAAAATCAACTTTAACTATTTCTTGTCCAATAATAGCTCCTCCATCAACCTCATCATTAACAAAGTGAACTGTACACCCAGAATATTTTACTCCCTTTTCTATAGCTGCTTTATGTACATTTATTCCATACATTTTATTTCCACAGAAAGAAGGAATAAGAGATGGATGGATATTGATTATCTTATTTCCATACTCTTCCAAAATCTTTCCCTTTAATATTGAAAGATAACCTGCTAGCACAATTAAATCAATATTATCTTGCTTAGCAAGTCTTAGTATTTCATCTGAAGTTTTATCTCCAAACTCTTTTTTAGAAACAACCGATGTCTTTATATCATGTTTTTTCGCCCTTTCTAAAGCAAAAATACCATCCCTACTTCCAATAACTAAAGAAACTTCTCCTTTTATATTTCCATTATCTATATTATCTAAAATTGATTGAAGATTAGATCCACTGCCAGAAGCTAATACAGCTATTTTATACAAACTCCTTCACCTCCAGCATTTATATACCCAATCTCAAAAGCTTTTTCTCCATTATTTGAAAGTTCTTTTAAAACCTCTTTAACCTCTGATTCCTCAACACATAAAACAAACCCTATACCCATATTAAAGGTATTATACATTTCCTCTTCTTGAACTCCAAGTTCCATAACCTTTTTAAATATTTGTGGAATCTCATAGCTATTTTTATTTATTACTATACTAAGTCCTTCTTTACTTAACATTCTTGGAATATTTTCATAAAATCCTCCACCAGTTACATGAGCCATACCCTTAATATTAAATTTTTCTAAAAGACTTAATACAGGTTTAACATAAATCTTTGTAGGAGTTAATAATTCTTCCCAGATAGCTTTTCCATTAAAATCTTGATCTAAATTTTTAAATACCTTTCTTATAAGAGAATATCCATTTGAATGAACTCCTGAAGAAGCAATTCCTATAAGCTTGTCACCAGCTTTTATATCTTTACCATTTATTATTTTATCCTTGTCTACTATTCCTACTGCAAAACCAGCAATATCATAATCTCCTTCTTTATACATACCTGGCATTTCAGCAGTTTCTCCTCCAATTAAAGAGCACTGAGACTTAATACATCCTTCAGCCACTCCCTTTACTAAATCAGAAGAAACCTCAGCTTCAAGTTTTCCACAAGCTATATAATCTAAGAAGAATAATGGTTTAGCTCCATGACATAAAATATCATTTACACACATTGCAACACAGTCAATTCCAACAGTATCAAACTTTCTTTTCTTACAAGCAATATCAAGCTTTGTTCCTACTCCATCTGTTCCAGAAACCAAAACTGGTTTTTTATATCCCTCTGGAAGTTGAACCATGCCAGCAAAAGATCCTAATCCATTTAATACATATTCACTCATTGTTTTTTGAGCATATTCTTTTATTAACTTTACCGATCTATATCCTTCTTCAATATTTACTCCTGCTTCTTTATAAGTTAGCATTTAATTCTCCACCCTTTCAAGATTATCCTCTAAAGCTTCCATAGGTGTTGCAACCGGATAAACTCCTTTGAAGCACCCTACGCAGAAATTTCTTCTGCCTTCAAAACTTTCATACATTCCTTCTAAACTTAAATATCCTAGAGAATCACAACCTAGCATTTCTCTAATTTCTTCTACACTTCTACTTGCTCCAATTAACTGACTTCTGTATGGTGTATCAATCCCAAAATAACATGGATATTTAACCATTGGTGATGCAACTAGAAAATGAACTTCTTTAGCACCAGCTCTTCTTAAAGATTCAATTAAATGTTTAGATGTTGTTCCTCTAACAATAGAATCATCTATTAAAATAACTTTTTTTCCATTTACATTAACTTTTAAAGGATTAAGCTTTACAGCTACAGCTCTCTCCCTAATTTCTTGTGATGGTGATATAAATGTTCTTCCTATATATCTATTTTTCACAAATCCAACCTCATAAGGAATTCCAGAAGCCTTAGCATATCCCATAGCAGCTGGTATTCCCGAATCTGGTACAGCCACCACAATATCAGCATCTATTGGATATTCATTAAATAATATTTCTCCTTGCTTAGCCCTTGTAGTTTGAACATTTAAACCATCAATAACTGAATCTGGTCTTGCAAAGTATATATATTCAAAAGCACAGGTTTGACAAACAGTATTTTCTGAATATCTATAACTTTTAATACCATCATTATCTATAACCACTATTTCTCCTGGTTTTATATCTCTCACAAACTCTGCTCCAATTGTGTCTAAAGCACAACTTTCTGAAGTTAATATATACCCTTCTTCAAATTTTCCTAAGCATAAAGGTCTAATTCCATGTGGATCTCTTATACCTATTAACTTATCCTTAGTCATTATTACCATAGCGAAAGACCCTTTAACAGCTGATATAGCATCAATTACAGCCCTCTCAATCCCCTTTTTAGCTCCTCTAGCAACTAAGCTTGTAATCACCTCAGAATCAACACTAGTATGGAAAACTTGTCCCCCATCCTCTAAAAGACTTTTTATTACATCAGCATTAACTAGATTACCATTATGAGCAGTAGATATAGGACCAAGCTTAGTATTACTAACTAAAGGTTGTGCATTTTCAACAGTTTTAGCTCCAGCTGTAGAATATCTAACATGTCCTATTGATATATAACCATTAAATTCTCTCAATCTTTTTAAATCTTCAGCTTCAAAAGATTCTGTTAAAACACCTAATCCCTTATGAACTTTTACATCATCTCCATTTGCTACTGCAATTCCAGCACTTTCTTGTCCTCTATGTTGAAGAGAATAAAGTCCATAATAATTTATAGAAGCAACATCTATTGGTTTATTTGCGAAAACTCCAAAAACTCCGCATTCATCTTTGAATTTATCATTTTGTGGATCCATAATATCAAAATTTGGCTTCACCATATTTTTACTCCTCTTACTCCCTAATTACTTTTAAGAAATTAATGCTTAAATATTTTTATAAGTTTTAATTTCTTAGTCTATTTAAAACCTCTCTATAGCCATTGATTACATTCCCCATATCTCTTCTAAATCTGTCTTTGTCCATTTTTTCTCCTGTTGTAGCATCCCAAAATCTACAAGTGTCTGGTGAAATTTCATCAGCTAATAATATTTCTCCATTATATCTTCCAAATTCTAATTTAAAATCTATTAAGTTGATATTTTGTTTTTTGAAAGCTTCTTTTAAAATCTCATTTACTTTAGCAGTTATTTCATAAATTTTATTTAATTCCTCAAAAGTTGTAGCTCCAATTCCTACAGCATGATAGTCATTTATAAGTGGATCTCCTAAAGAATCGTCCTTGTATGATAATTCAAAAACTGTAGTTTTTAATTCATATCCTTCTTCAAGTCCTAATCTCTTAGCCATACTTCCAGCTGCCACATTTCTAACTATTACTTCTAAAGGAACTATTTCAACTTTCTTACATAATTGATCTCTATCATTTAACTTCTCTACAAAGTGAGTTTTTATTCCTTCTTTATTTAACATTTCAAAGATAAGACTAGTAATTTCGTTATTTAACATTCCCTTACTTTCTATTTGAGCTTTTTTTTCTCCATTGAAAGCTGTAGCATCATCTTTGTAATGAACAATTACCATATCTTCCTTATCTGTTGCATATATTTTTTTAGCTTTTCCCTCATATAACATTTCTAGTTGATTTACCATTATAACTCCACTCCTTCTCCATTTTCTGCTATAAATTTATGTTTCATGTCAATTCTAAATTGAATTAATTTTTCTCTTAGTTCTGAATATTTTAATGAAAGCATTTGGACAGCTAACATTCCTGCATTATAACTATTATTTATCCCAACAGTTGCTACAGGAATTGATTTTGGCATTTGAACTATTGATAACAGTGCATCTATTCCCTCTACTGCAGCTCTTACTGGAACTCCTATAACAGGAAGTATAGTATGAGAAGCTATAACTCCTGGAAGATGAGCTGCCAATCCTGCTCCTGCTATAATTACTTCACAGCCTTCTTCTTCAATTTTTTCTAAAGTTTCAATAAGTTTTTCTGGAACCCTATGAGCTGATAAAATATAAGCATTATAAGGAATTCCAAATTCTTTAAGAGCATTTCCTGCTCCTTTCATAACATCTATATCTGAATTACTTCCAAAAAATATTGCTACCTTCATTAAAATTTCCTCCCTACATTTTCAAGTTTTAATAATATTTATTTTTCAGTTAGGCTTTCAGACCTAACTAAAAAATAAAATACATTGAAAACTTAATTACTTTTTAAAATAGTTAACACCTGATTTAAATAGTTTTTGATCAAATTCTCCTGGTATATTTTTATAAAGATTGTCTCCAACTCTCTCTGAATGCCCCATTTTACCTAAAATTCTTCCATCTTTACTTGTTATTCCTTCTATTGCTAAAGATGAACCGTTGGGATTATATGGCATATTCATAGCCATATTTCCTTCTAAATCTACATACTGAGTAGCTATTTGATCATTTTCTACTAACTCTTTTAGCAAACCTTCATGCGCAACAAATCTTCCTTCCCCATGTGATATTGGAATAGTGTGTATATCTCCAAGAGAAACCTCATTAAACCAAGGTGATTTCTTAGATGTAATCTTAGTTCTAACCATTGATGACATATGTCTATTTATATTGTTATAAGTTAAGGTTGCCATATCTTCTTCAATATCAATTATTTTTCCGTATGGAAGAAGTCCTAATTTAATTAAAGCTTGGAAGCCATTACAAATACCAAGTATTAATCCATCTCTCTCATTTAGAAGCTTCATAACTGAATCTTTTATCTTAGGATTTCTAAATATTGTTGCTATAAACTTAGCTGATCCATCTGGCTCATCTCCTGCTGAGAATCCCCCTGGTAACATAATTATTTGAGCCTGATCTATTTCTTTCTTAAGCGTATTTATTGAGTCAATTAAAGCTTCTTTATTTAAATTTCTAATTATAACTTCACGTACTTCGGCACCTTCTTTTTCAAATGCTCTTCTACAATCGTACTCACAGTTAGTTCCAGGAAATACTGGTATAACTACTCTTGGTTTTTCTACCCTTGTTATCTTTGATTTAAGTTTTTCTTCTATATGAACTTGTCCATCATCTAAAATACTAGCCCTATCTTTATCATCACTTATTAAGTCTGAAACACATTCCTCTTTATCTTCAGTTTTAGATTTAAATACAGCTTCAAGTTTTTCTTCATAACATTTTTCTAATTCCTCTAGCGAAACTTCAAAGTTATATTCTTCACATTTTATAATTTCATCCTCTATTGTGTTTCCTATAAGTTTATAACTAGTTCCTCTAAATTCATCCACGAGGTTAACCCCTTCTTTAACCTCTAATATTAAACTTCCATAATTAAATCCAAAAAGCTCTTCTTTAGAAATGTTATTTAATGTTGCCCCAATTCTATTTCCTAATGACATCTTAGTAATTCCTTCTGATACTCCACCAAACTTAAGAGAGTATGCTGAAACTACCTTTTCTTCTCCTATTAACTTATAAAGCTTTTCTAAGTTATTTTTAAATCCTTCCATTTCTAAAGTTCCATCTTCTAATCTCTCACCTTTCATAAGAACTAAAGTTGACCCTATATTTTTAAACTCAGGTGAAATAATTCTTGAAGCCTTTTCAAGACCTACTGCAAATGAAACTAAAGTTGGTGGAACATTTAATTCTCCAAAACTTCCTGACATTGAGTCTTTTCCGCCTATTGCAGGTAATCCTAAATCCATTTGTGCCTTATAAGCTCCTAGTAATGCTGCAAAAGGCTTACCCCATTTTTCTTTATCTCTTAATAATTTTTCAAAGTATTCTTGAAAAGTTAATCTAACTTTTTTATAATCTCCTCCCATAGCAGCTATTTTAGTTACTGATTCAATAACTGAATAAAATGCCATGTGGAATGGACTCCATACTCCTAAATCTGGATTAAATCCATATGTCATTAAAGAAGCTTCTTTACTTTCTCCTCCTAGCACAGGAATTTTAGCAGCCATTCCCTCTGCTGGTGTTAATTGATATTTTCCTCCTAAAGGCATAAGAACTGTTCCTCCACCTATAGTTGAATCAAACCTTTCAATTAATCCTTTTTGACTACAAACATTTAAATTTCTTAAAGATTTTAACCATTCATCTTTTACATCACAATTTTTAACTTCATATGGATAAATACTTGGGGATTTTACTTTTAAAGAAATTTCTTGTTTTGCTCCATTTGTATCTAAAAAACTTCTCTTTATATCAACTATAGTTTTATCCTTCCAATTCATTATCAATCTATCAGTATCTGTAACTTCAGCCACAATTGTAGCCTCTAAATTCTCATCTTTTGAAAGTTTTATAAACCTATCTACATTTTCAGCAGAAATAACAACAGCCATTCTTTCTTGCGATTCTGATATAGCAAGTTCGGTTCCATCTAATCCCTCATATTTTTTAGGAACTTTATTTAAATCTATATTAATTCCCCTGCATAATTCTCCAATTGCTACTGATACTCCACCAGCTCCAAAATCATTACATCTTTTTATCATTTGAGCTACTTCTTTATTTCTAAAAAGTCTCTGAATTTTTCTCTCTGTTGGAGCATTTCCTTTTTGAACTTCTGCACCACATTGATTTATTGATTCTTCTGTATGCTCCTTTGAAGAACCTGTCGCTCCACCAATACCATCTCTTCCTGTTCTTCCTCCAAGAAGTATAACAATATCTCCCTTTGAAGGTTCAAGTCTTATTACATTTTCCTTTGGTACAGCAGCTATAACCGCTCCCACTTCCATTCTCTTAGCTACATAATTTGGATGGTAAATTTCTGATACTTGTCCAGTTGCAAGACCTATTTGATTTCCATATGAGCTATATCCATGAGCGGCTCCTAAAGTTATTTTTCTTTGAGGTAATTTTCCCTTTAAAGTTTCACAAATTCCAACTGTTGGATCTGCTGCTCCTGTAACTCTCATAGCTTGATAAACATAACTTCTTCCTGAAAGTGGATCTCTAATAGCTCCTCCTAAACAAGTAGCTGCCCCTCCAAAAGGCTCTATTTCTGTGGGGTGATTATGTGTCTCGTTTTTAAACATTAAAAGATATTCTTCTCTTCCCTTATCTGTTTCTATTTCTATATTTATTGAACAAGCGTTTATTTCTTTTGAAACATCTAAATCATCAAGTCTTCCCCTTTTTCTTAGCTCTTTCATTGCTATAGTAGCTAAATCCATTAACTTAACTTCTCTAGTATTTATATTCTCTCCATAAACATATTCTCTTGAATTTTTATAATCTTCATAAGCCTTTTTAATAGGTTCTGAATATTTACCCTCTTCTATCTCAACATCTTTAATTATTGTTTCAAAAGTTGTATGCCTACAATGATCTGACCAATAAGTATCAATAACCTTAATCTCAGTTATTGTTGGATTTCTATTCTCTAATTTAAAATAATCTCTTATCATTTTTAAATCTTCTAAACTCATAGCTAAAGATTTATACCTATGAAAGTTTTTAAGTCCATCTTCATCTAAATCTAAAAAACCATTTAACACCTCAACCTCATTAGGTTCCTCTAAGTTTTCTTCTAAAATTTTTGATAATGGATCAACTTCCCTTGAATCAACAGGATTAATATAATAAGATTTTATTTTTTTTATATCTTCATTATTTAAATCTCCTTTTAAAATAATGATTTTTGATGATTTAACAGGAACTTTTTCTTCCTCAGTAAGAAGCATCATACACTCTGATGCTGAATCAGCTCTTTGATCATACTGTCCTGGTAAATATTCAACACCAAAAGCACTTTCATCTTGTCCTATTTCAAAATTCTGCTCATATACTTTATCTACTGGAGCTTCTGACAAAATAGTATTTACAGTTCTTGCATACTGTTCTTCTTCCATATCTCCCAATATGTATTTATTTAAAACTCTCACATCTTCTAAAGATTCAATCCCTAAATTATCTTTAAAATCATTGAATAATCTTTTACTTTCAACATTAAAACCAGACTTCTTTTCTACAAATACCATTCTAATACCAGACATTTCAATCCCCCATCCAAACACGAACATTATTAATGATTAAAAAATTAATCATTCGTTAATTAAACATTACCACCTTAAATACGTATTGTCAATATTTAAAATAATTTAAATGTTCGGTTTTAAAGTATATTTTAGTATTTTTATATTGATTTAATTAAATAAAGTTCGTATTTAAGAATAAAAAATAGAGATATATTAAAAATCTCGAATAATATTTCTTTAATATATCTCCAATATTTTTAGTCTTCTCTTAAAATATTTATATCTTTTCCTTCTAAGATTTTATTCATATTTCTTATAGAACACATTTTTCCACACATTGTACAACTATCTTTATGTTCAGGAGTAGATTCTTCTCTATATCTAATTGCTTTTTCCTTATCTATAGCTAAAGAAAACATCTCATCCCAATCTAATCTTTTCCTAGCATCACTCATTTTATTATCTATGTCTCCTGCCCCTGAAATTCCTTTTGCTATATCAGCTGCATGAGCCGCTATCTTTGTAGCAACTATTCCTTCTCTTACATCTTCTAAATTAGGAAGTCTTAAATGTTCTGCTGGTGTTACGTAACAAAGAAAATCTGCACCATAAGAAGCTGCTATAGCTCCTCCTATAGCACTTGTTATATGATCATATCCTGGCGCTATATCAGTTACTATTGGCCCTAAAACATAAAATGGTGCTCCATGACATAATTTTTTCTCTAATAAAACATTAGCTTCAATTTCATTCATTGACATATGTCCTGGTCCCTCTATTATTACTTGTACATTTCTTTCCCAAGCTCTTTTTGTTAATTCTCCAAGAGTAATTAACTCTTTAATTTGTATAGCATCAGTTGCATCAGCTATTGAACCTGGTCTACAAGCATCACCTAGACTTAAAGTTAAATCATACTTTTCACATATATCTAATAATCTATCAAAATATTCATAAAAAGGATTTTCTCTATTATTTAATTCCATCCATGCAAAAAGAAGAGATCCTCCTCTAGAAACTATATTAGTAAGTCTTTCATTTCTTCTAAAAGTTTCAATTGTTTCTCTATTTAATCCAGCATGTATAGTAACAAAATCAACTCCATCCATTGCATGTTTTTCTACAACTTCAAAAAATTCATCAACAGTTATATCTTTAAGTTCTTTATCATAGAAACCTACTACATCATACATTGGTACAGTTCCTATCATAGATGTAGAAACTTCTACAAGTCTTTTTCTAAAATCATAAGTTTTACCATAATTACTTAAATCCATTATAGATTCCGCATTCATATCTATTGCTTTTTTAACTTTTTCTAACTCTAATTCTATATTTGCACAGTCCTTTGAAATCCCTAGGTTAACATTTATTTTAGTTCTTAACCCTTGTCCAACCCCTTCTGCACTTATACTCTTATGATTTTTATTAGCTGGTATTACAATTTTTCCTTCAGCCATTAAATTCATTAAAGTTTCAATATTAATTCCTTCTTTTTCTGCAACTACTTGCATTTCCTTTGTTATTATTCCTTTTTTAGCAGCATCCATTTGAGTTGTATAATTCATATTAGTTCTCCTTATTTTAATTTTTTAACTGCGCAGTTAAATTAATATAGGATCCTATTTTTGTAAAAAATAAAAGCTTGCCCTAAGGCAAGCTTAATAAACACTTATATAGATACATTTATAACTTTTAAATCATAAATATAAATAAACAACAGTTTATGCTTCCCTACGGTAGTACTAACTACATCAGGTTTTAAGGGTTAGATATATTATCCTCTCAGCATAAAAAATGCACCCCTAGCACTTACAATTAAATATTCATTTTTATTAAATTATACTATCATTTTTTTTGAAATTCAAGTAAATTTATAAAAATAAGTAATAATATAACTTTTAACTTATTACTTTTATTAAACATTTTTCTATAAAACTTAATCTTTCATAAAAAATAACAGGTTCAATCACTCACTGTAACCTGTTACTTTTTACCTATTAATTATTTAAAAGTATTTTTAAAAATTATTTCTATTCATGTTATATATACAAATTCCAGCAATAGCACCTGTTAAAAATACAGTTACTAAACTCCCTACCTTAAATATATAAACTCCAAAATAATGAACTGATATAATTAAAACTAAAGCTATAACTCCGTGTATAATCCATCCCCAATTAGGATTTATTTTAAAAACTCCAAATATTTTATCAGTCAGTCTTATTTTTTTATCAATTAATCCATATACAACAGCAAATAAAATTGTTGACACAACAAATACTAATGCTTCCAATGCATTTTGTAATAAAAACATTTTATCCATAGTTTTTCCCTTTCAATTCATCCTTAATAGCTATATTATACCATTTAAAAGAATAGGAAGTGAAATTTACATAAAATTAATATATATTTAGACTTTAAATCAAATTAATCTACAAATTTTACTGATACTTCACCTGAATTTAAGTAGTCTATTTCACCATTTTCATACTTAATAACTAAAGCTCCATTCTCAGTAATATCAACAGCAGTTCCTTTATTCATCTTATTATTCTTTAAAAAACTTACTTCTTTTCCTAGTACTAAAGATAAAATTCTATACTCTTTAATTATACTTTTATCATCTAAATTTTCACATAACTCAAAAAGTTCATTTAAAATCTCAGCAACTAACTGATTTCTAGTAATATTTTGGGGTTCTCCTTGAAATATTGATCCTGCAATATTTTTTATATCTTCTGGGAAATCTTTTGAATCAGTTTTAAAGTTCACTCCAATTCCAACAACAACATTTTCAACTCTTCCACTCTCAAAGTTTCCTGTTGCCTCTGTTAATATGCCACAAATTTTTTTATCATCTAAAAATATATCATTAACCCACTTTACTTTAGGTCTTTTTTTAGTTAATGTTTCTATTGCTCTACAAACAGATATAGCTGCTGAAGTTGTTATATGTATAGCTTTTGAAAGTTCCATATTAGGTCTTAAAATAACACTCATATATATTCCTTTATTAGATGGTGAGAAGAACTTTCTTTGAAATCTCCCTCTACCTGCTGTTTGTTCCTCTGCTATTAATATTGTACCATGTGGCATGTCATTATCCATTAAGAGCTTCTTAGCTTCTTGATTAGTTGAATCTATAGTTTTATATACTCTTATATAGTTATCACTATATTTAGGATTTAAAAATATTTTTATTCCCTCTGCCGATATTAAGTCATTATCCTTTGTTAACTGATATCCTCTATTAGTAACAGCAGAAATATTGTATCCATCTCCCCTTAAGGATTTTATAGACTTCCAAATAGCTGTCCTAGAAACTGATAAATATTTAGCTAATTCTTCCCCTGATATACTTCTATCCCTATTCTCTTCTAGAATCTTCAACACTGAATCTTTAACTGACATTGAACCAGCCTCCTAATTTATTTCTATTATTTATTTTAAAGTTTATTAAAACTAATTTTCTTTAATTATTAATTAATCAATACTCTCCTTGATTATATTTTTTATGCTTACTATTGACAACCTTTTTCCCAATTTAAGTCTACAATTTAAATTTAAAAATAAATTTTTTATATAAAAAAGACTAGTAACTTTTAATGTTACTAGCCTTTACATAGAAACTATTTATATTCTATTTCTCTAATTTCTTTTAATGATTTTAAAACATCCTCATTAATATTTAATAATGCATCTTCTAATATAGCATAAATATTTCTAGCCTTTTCTAAAATATTTTTAATTCTTTCATTTACTTCGTATTTTTTATAAACTGCAACAAAATCAAAAATTATTGTCAATGATCTTTTTAAATTGTCTCTTAAATTCTCTTTAAATCCTGGTGTTCCTAAAACATATTCATTTGAAAAAACTTTAGGTTCTTCTAAGTATATATTTAATTTTTCTTTTACTAAAGACATAGCATTTAAATAATCATCATTGCAAATTGAAATCAAACCTTCATTAACTTTTATATCTTTTTCCATTAAAATCATCTCCTTAACTCTTTTATTGGTTTTTTAAGATAACTAATTATATTATTTGTGTAGTTTTTCATTTATATAAAAATTTTAATAAAATTTTGGATTCTAATTCATAATAAAACACTAAAAATAATAAACTATCTATTTAATTATTCTTAGTAAGATGATTATATACTATAAAAAGGAAAAAGAAAATATTTTTCCAATTTTTATCTAACGAAGAAAGATCAATATTACATCAAAATAAATATATAAAAAAGATTTTACTCCTGTGTGCTTCTTGATATTCTAATAAAAAATAAAAAGAGTGCCGAATCTTCCACACTCTAAATTACAAAATAATATACTAATTTATACCTTTATGTTTTTCTTATATATAATTATTCACCTTTAGACTTATTTAAAGTTACTAAACCAATTAATGATAAAGCTCCTAATATACTAAACCCTGCTGTTCCTAGATCTCCAGTTTTAGGTATTTTAATATTAGATTTATTTTCTTCTAGCTTTCCTGCTTCTCCATTCTCTCCTGGTAATGAAGGTTTATTACTTTCTCCTTCTTCCCCTGGTAGGTTTGGTGTTGTTCCTCCTATTTCTGGCACCTTAAAGTTTCCACCTATAGATATTTCATAAGGCTTTTCATTTGTTTTATTTTCTAATTCAGCCCTTATTAAGCTTTGATATGGCTTATCCGGCTTAACTTTTATTCCACCTCTAGAATATTTATAAAAATAAAATTTCACATCTTTATAATTATAAGTAATTTTTAATTTTAAATTTAAATTCGGTTTAGTAGAGGCCTCCATATAAAACTCTTGTCCAACTTTTATAGGCTTATTATTTAATACTTGATCATTATTCCAATCTTTTATAACCATATTCTCTGGTAAATTTGTTATTATAAATGAACCTACATTACCATTTGTACTTAATTTATCAGTTGAATATTTACTACCTCTTTCAACAAATTTAAAATCTCCAACAAGAGTTAAATTACCTTGTTCAAATTTCTTAACTTTTGACAATTCTAATAGTTTATCATAATATCCAAATTTACCATATTCATAACCATATGGACCATCATTCCCACTACAAATATCCCATATAAGCTGTTGAGTAATATATCTAGCTTCAGCTTCATTTACCCGACATTTCTCCATTAAGTGTGACGAATTTAATGGATATCCATAAGTTAAAACAACTGCTATTCGTTCCTTAACTTCTTTTCCATACTTGTCCATAAAATCATCATCTGTATTTAAATAACTTTCTTCTCGTTTATAATAAGTTTTATTATCAGAATTTTTATTAGAATTACCTGGCTGATTATAATCATGATTATAACAGTACACTATTTTTGCTCCATCATCTTCTACAAAAAAGGCTGTCCCTTCCGAAGTTGATTTACTATATGCCCAGTACTCTTGTTCACTAGCAAATACATTTACAAATGAAAAACTAAAAAAAACTAAAGTAAAAAAACTTAACTTATTTAAAAATTTTTTCATAAAAACCTCCATCTTATTAATATTAATTATTAATAGCTATTAAATATTATCGATGCGCCATAAACTATAATAATAAATATTTTGGATAATTTCACCACTCTACAAAACAAATTTCAGATTCCATTAATATTTTTCATAAAATATTTATTATTTTTTAAAAAATATATTATTTAACATATACTAATTAATAAATAGCTATTATTTTTTGTAAAATTAATCTATTAAAGGTATTATAAGTTAATATTCTGTTACGTTGTTAACTTTTTATAAAATTATTTTAAATTTCAAAATATTACATTATCTTTAACATTAATATCATAACCAAAAGAATAGGTGTTCAAATCAAAATAATTAAACTAATCATTTTGATTTGAACACCTATTCTTTAACTAAAATTATTAAATTTAATTAAAAAGCAAAATATGATTTCTTATTATTGTAATTATTAACTTCATAATATTTCTTCTTTATTTAAATAATAATCTTCTAAATCAAAATACTTACCTTTTTTAAACGTTAAATATTCTGAATAAAGTTTACTTCTTTTAGTATAATATTTTGATATTTTATGTTCTTTATTTATATAATTATTAAAGTCATTTATATTATATATTTCTTTTATTAAGTATTTATTATTTTCATTTATAATCAAAGCATTATACTCTTATTCTAATTTAAATTCTTTTGAATTATCCTTGTAATTTAATTCTTTTTCAACTATAAACTTCACATTATAATTGTTATTACTCAACTTATAAATATTTTCTATTTTTATATTTGTTTTTAAATTATATTTATCTTTGTTTTCTTCTATGTTATAAAAAAGTTATGAAAAATTAAATATGATACATATGGTGTTAGTATAAAATAGTGGACACGTTTTATCTAACTAATTAAAATAATATTTAGTTAGAGAAAGTATGTGTTTCTAATATGAGTAGTAGAAAAAATATACAGAAGATTACAAGGAAATGATATCAGG
>NZ_JARHZJ010000064.1 GCF_029258205.1 Clostridium sp. | reverse complement strand
TTAGGATCTAGAGCATCTCTTAATCCATCTCCAAAAATATTTATAGATATAACAGTTAAGAATATACATATTCCTGGAGGTATCCATAACCACCATCTATTTGTTAATGTATAATAATCTTGAGCTGTCTGTATCATATTGCCCCAAGTTGGTGTAGGTGGTGTAACTCCAAGACCTAAGAAACTTAAAGATGATTCTGTTAATATAGCTCCTCCAATTCCTAATGTAGCTGAAACTATAATAACTGCTAATGTATTAGGTAATAAGTGTAAAAACATTTTTCTAGCATCTGATAGTCCTAAAGCTTCCGCAGCTTGCATAAATTCTTGTTCTCTTAAAGATAAGACCATACCTCTAACCATACGACAAGTACCAGTCCAACTTAATGCACCAATAATAAACATAACTACGAAAATTCTATACTGTGGTGGTATTTTTAAATCCGACATTATAGCAGATACCATTATTAATAATGATAAGAATGGAAAACACATAAATACATCAACAATTCTCATTATTAAACTATCTATAACGCCTCCATAATATCCAGCTAATATTCCTAGAGTTGTCCCTATAATTATAGAAATACCTACTGCAACTATACCTATTGAAAGTGAATATCTTCCTCCGTACATAAGTCTAGCTAAAACATCTCTTCCAGATTCATCAGTTCCTAACCAATGCTGTGCTGATGGTGGCTGATTAGTTCTTAATAAGTCTATTGTTAAATAATCATGTGGATATAACATTGGTCCAAATATTGAAATTAAAACTAAAACTAATAATATAAATAAACCAGCTAATGCTAACTTATTCTTTTTTAATCTTTTAAAGGCTACAGTCCAAGGGCTTTCTATTTTTTCTTTTTTAACTTTAACTTCTTTATTTAATTCTGTTTTCATATAAAAAGCACCTCCTACTTAAGTCTTATTCTTGGATCTACTAATGCATATATAATATCAGCAAGTAAGTTTCCTATTAAAACTAATATAGCTAAAGTAAGATTTATACCCATAAGTAGATAATAATCTCTATTATTAACTGCACTTAACTGTACTGGACCTATTCCTGGCCAGTTAAATATTTTTTCTGTTAATGTAGCACCTGAGAATAATCCTGGAATTGACATTCCTAATAATGTTACAACTGGTATAAGTGCATTTCTTAAAGCATGTTTATATATAACTACCTTCTCTTTTAATCCTTTTGCTCTTGCAGTTCTTATATAATCTTGTCTAACTACCTCAAGCATACTTGATCTAGTATATCTCATCCATCCACCTACACTTCCAAGAGTTAAAACTATAAGTGGTAAAACCATATGTTTTAATACGTCTAGAACATATTTCATTCCTGTATATGCACTTCCTGGAGTAGTCATACCCGATATTGGAAATAAATTAAGTTGAACCCCTAAATACTTAATTAATATGAGTCCAAAGAAAAATGATGGTATTGATATTCCAATAAGTGCAAATACCGTAAAAAATTTATCAAAAAATGAATATTGCTTTGTTGCTGAAACTATACCTATTGGCACCGCAATTATAAGCCCCAAAATTAGTGATGCCGCTCCTAAAATAAAGGAATTTGGTATGAAATCTTTCATTACATCTGCAACTGGTCTTTTATAGTAAAAAGATTCTCCTAAAGACCCTTCTGTTACAACTCCTTTTAGCCAGTATAAATACTGTGTTGTTTTTGGCTCATCTAAATGATATTTTTCTCTTATTGCTTGTTTAGTTTCTACACTCATATTTGGATCAATATTTGCTGTAATAGCATCTCCTGGAGCCATAGCAAATATTAAGAAAAGTACTAATGATACTCCAACAATAGTTGGTATTATTGCTAGTATTCTTCTTGTTATATACTGTAGCATATTGCTGTTCCCCCCATTTTCAAAATTAGCCTGGATTTTTGTCCAGGCTAATTTTCTTAATTTATTTTTAATTTTTATTGATTATTATCTAATTCAAGTTTATAAACATCATTAGTCCAATCTATATAAGTTGAAGGGTGATAACCTTTAACTCTTGAACTTGATGCAAACATTTCTTGTGAGTCATCTAAAAGAAGATAAGGTAAATCCTCAGTGAATTTTAATTGCCACTTATCGTAAATTTTCTTTCTCTCTTCTTGATTAGTTGTTTCTTTAGCTTCTTTTAATAACTTGTCTGCTTCTTCATTTCTCCATCCAACATTATTAAATCCACCTGGTACATCTTGAGAAATTGCAAATAATCCTGATGGGTCTGGGTCTGTTGAAAGACTCCAAGCAGCGTTAAACATGTCATATTCTCTCTTATCAACCTTATCCATCATTGTTCCAAATTCCATAAGCTCTGGAGTAACTTTAACTCCTATTTGCTCCCATGATTGTTGAACTATTGGTATTAAACTATCAACATATTTAGAACCAGTATAAGTTAGCCATTGAAGATCTAATTCAACTCCATCTTTATCTCTAACTCCATTTCCATTTGTATCTTTCCAACCAGCTTCATCTAATAATTGTTTAGCTTTTTCTGGATTGTATTCATACTTAGGAACTTCTGGGTTATATGCCCATGAAACTGGAAGTATTGGTGAATTACAAACATCTGCATATCCTTGATAATAAGATTTAACAAATCCTTCTCTATTTAATCCATAAAGTAATGCCTGTCTTACTTTAGTATCCTTAACTTTGTCACTTCCGTAGTTAAGTCCCATATATCCATAACCATTTTTCATATATAAATCTAAATTTAAGAATCCAGCTTGTTTTAATGGATCTATATTTTCTGGTTTAGCAGGAACTCTATCTATATCAACTGTTCCAGCCATTAACTCTTGTAATAATGTTTGTGAGTTTGTAACTTTCATTACTATATAAGGTATCTTTGGTTCTCCTTTCCAGTAATTAGTGTTTCTCTCAAACTTAACTTCTTGTCCTGGTTTAAAATGAACAAACTTATATGCACCTGAACCTACAGGATTTAATAACTTGTCCTTAACAGCTTGGAAGTTTCCTTTTTCAAATTTATAAACGCTCTCAGGCATAATTCCATATCCAAAGTTCCATATACCAGCTGCATCAACTTTTTTATTAGTAAAAGATATTGTATAATCATCAATTACCTTTATACCTTCAACACTTGTAGCATTACCTTTGTTATATTCTTCATATCCAACCAAGTTACTTACAGCATCCATTCTTGGACCATCATATCCAGGATCACAAATAGAAGTAAATGTAAACGCTACGTCTTTTGCTGTTAATTCTTGTCCATTAGTAAATTTAATACCTTTATTTAATTTAAAAGTATATGTTTTTCCATCATCAGAAATTTCATAACTCTCTGCTACATTTGGTAAAACTTCACCTTTTTCATTATTATCAATTAATCCATCAAACACTAATTTATTAACCCATGAATCATAAAGAGTAGAAGAATATATTGGTACAAACTCTCCCTTTGGATCTGTAGTTCCTACTATTAAAGTATCTTTTCTATCTTTTGCAACTGCTGGAAGTGCACTTGGATTTGCGGCCTCTATTTTTTCTGTATTTGCTAAATCCTTAGTCTCAACTGATGATCCATTGTTATTTCCTTGATTTGCATTATTTCCTCCACATGCTACAAATAACATTGAAGTTGCTAACCCTGCTGTTAATAATATAACTAATTTTCTTTTCATTTAATCTGCCCCCTTTTAATGTATTTATTGCTGTTATGTAACAAATTTAAAATGCCCCATATAAAAATATTGCTACAATAACATACATTTCCTGTGATTTTAAAAATAAAATTTTATTGCGTATTTTTCTTTGTTTTCATATCAATACTTATATAATTTACAATTTACTTTTAAATAAATATATTAATTGATAAATTACTAAAATAAAGCTTAATATACAATTATTTTATCAAATTTTTAAATGTATATCATGTAAAAACACGCGTCTTTTCAAATTATATTATTTGTATTTTAATTTATTTCCAATAAATTTTCAATATTGTAAAATTATTTTTTCATTATAAATATTTTCTCAAAAACCCTATTAATTACAATTAATAAATATTAACCATAAATAATGAGTTATTATTTTAAAATATATGACTAATATGCATTAAATTATTAATTTTAAGGATAATAATATATATAATATGGAATATTAATAATTTGTTCCAATAGTTTTTTTATTTTCGTGATAAAAGTTACAGTTTATTCTTTTATTTGATGATATACTTTTAAAGTATTTATTAGATTAATTATAAGTTTCAGAGTTAAAAAATTAACAATCTAAGAAAAATGGAGTGAATGAAATGAAAAACTTAAATCTTAAAGGTAATCCAAATCGTGGATTAACAGGAGCTACATTAGGTTTCTTCATAGGTTTTGCAGCAGTATCTCTTTATGGACCAACTTCTGCAGTATTTAAAGAAGCTTTCGTAAATCTTAATCCAGTATTACTAGCATTGCTTATTGCAGCTCCTAATTTGTCAGGTTCTTTACTTAGAATACCTTTCTCAGCATGGGTTGATACAACTGGTGGAAGAAAGCCCCTTATAGTTTTACTACTTTTATCAATAATAGGTATGGGTGGCTTATACATAGTATTAGCTTTCTTTAGCAATAACTTAAATCAATATTATTATTTATTATTTGCACTTGGACTATTATCTGGATGTGGTATAGCAACATTCTCTGTTGGTGTCAGTCAAGCATCATACTGGTTCCCTAAAAATAAACAAGGTATAGCTTTAGGAATATATGGTGGAGTTGGTAACCTAGCACCTGGAATATTTGCATTATTAATTCCAAACTTAGCACTTCCCCTATTAGGATTACCTGGTTCTTACTTAGCTTGGTTAATCTTCTTAATAGTTGGTACTGTAATTTATATAAAAATAGGTCAAAATGCTTGGTACTTCCAACTTGTTGACAAAGGAATAAATAAAGATGAAGCTAAAGAAATAGCATCAAAGGAATACGGTCAAGAATTATTCCCTAAAGGAAAGGCAAGTGAAACACTTTTAATATCAGCCAAATCATGGAAAACTTGGGCTTTAGTATTTATATATTTCACAACTTTCGGTGGATTTTTAGCATTAACAGGTTGGTTTCCTAACTACTGGATGACTTATTTCGGATTAAACATTAAAGTAGCAGGTCTTTTAACAGCTTTATATTCTATATTAACTTCATTAACTAGAATATATGGAGGAAAAGTTGCTGATAAAAATGGTGGAGAAATAACTACTATAGTTTCTCTAGGAATAGCACTTATCGGTGCAATTTGTATGACATTTGCTTCAACTATGACTTTAGCAATAATCGGTATAATTTTACTTGCTATTGGTATGGGAGTTGCAAACGCAGCAGTATTCAAAATAGTTCCTAATGCAGTTCCAGAAGCAATGGGTGGAGCTTCAGGATGGATTGGTGGATTAGGTGCTTTAGGTGGATTCTTAATTCCTCCTGTAATGGCATCATTCCTAAACAGATCAGGATTTGCTGGATATTCACAAGGATTTTCAGTATTTATAGTTTTAATAATTTTAGCAATTGGAGTAATAGCTTTATTCCAAGCTTTACAAAAGAAATCAGCAAAATAAAAACTTTAAATAAAAAAGTAGCTATGAAATTTCATAGCTACTTTTTTATTTAAAGTTATAAGTAATTTATAAATATAAAGTTATCCACAAAAAATAAAACTCTAAATTATCCACAAAATATTATTAAATCATCTTTATAATCTAATCACAAATAGTCATATATTTTTATTGATTTAACAAGATAAATAGACAATCATATTAAAATGACTGCCTATTTATCCGTAATAAAAATTTATATATCTTTTAATTGGTCTGGATACTTAATATTTATCAGATTTACATTTTTAATAATTTTATAATCAGATAAATTATATTGAAATTCAGATAGAATTAATATCTATCTGAATTAATTATTTATTTTATTCCCACTCAAGAAAT
>NZ_JARHZJ010000002.1 GCF_029258205.1 Clostridium sp. | reverse complement strand
GTCTAAAATTACTTATCTTATATGACATTTTATTTCAAATTAATCTATAAGATAAAGGAGAAAATTCATTTTTTTAGAGGAGGAGTTAAAGGATGGACCCGAGTCCCAGTATTTTACCAAAAATTATTCTAATATTAGTTCTTATCTTAATTAATGCATTCTTTGCAGCTGCAGAGATGGCAATGGTATCTGTAAATAAGTCTAAGATAAAGATGCTTGCAGAGAAAGGTAACAAAAAAGCTCTTTTATTAAAAAAGGTTTTAAAGTCACCTGGCAACTTTTTATCTACTATTCAAATAGGAATAACATTTGCAGGATTTTTTGCCAGTGCATCAGCAGCTACTAGCATTTCAGAAACTCTATCGCAATTCATGTACAAGCTAAATATTCCTTATGGTAATGAAATATCAGTTATACTTATAACTGTGTTTTTGTCTTATATAACTTTAGTGTTTGGAGAATTACTTCCAAAGAGAATTGCATTACAAAAGCCAGAAGAAATTGCTTTAATGGCTATAAGACCAATCAATGTTATTTCTAAAATATCAATGCCATTTGTAAAGGTTCTTTCAGCTTCAACAAACTTATTTATAAAAATATTGAGGTTAAATAAGTCTGAAGATAAAGCAACTGTATCTAAGGATGAAATAAAATCTATGATAAGTATTGGACAAGAGAGTGGTGTTATTGATAAAACTGAAAAGGATATGTTGGATAATATATTTGAATTTGATCATAAAGTTGTTAAAGAAGTTATGACTTCTAGAGGAGAAGTTTTTGCTATAAAATCAACAACTTCAAATGAAACAATTGCTAAGAAACTTATAAGTGAGCAATTTTCAAGAGTTCCTGTTTATAATGAAACTAGGGATAATATAGTAGGAATACTTTATTTAAAAGACTTCTTTGAGGCTGTTGTAAAGGTTGGAGTAGATAACATTAAATTAGATGAATTAATACGTCCAGCTTACTTTGTTCTTGAAAATAAGGCTATAGATGATTTATTTAAAGAACTTCAAGAGAGTAAGCAGCATATGGCTGTAATAATAGATGAATATGGTGGTTTTTCTGGAATTGTTACTATAGAAGACTTAATTGAAGAAGTTATGGGTGATATATTAGATGAATATGACGATTCAGAGAGCTATATAGATAAAATAGATAATAATACCTATGTAGTTGATGGTTTACTAACATTAGATAAGCTAAATGATTATTTAAACCTAAATCTTGAAAGTCAAAATATAGAGACTATTGGTGGTTTTGTTGTTAACTTAATAGGAAATATTCCGCAAAGTGAAAATCAAATGGTTGAATATGACAATCTTTCTTTCCAGGTTTGTAAAACAAATAAGAAAAGGATTGAAAAACTAAAAATTAGTTTAAAAAATCAATCAAATAATTTTAGTTCAGAAATTGTATTAAACAATTAAAGTTATAAATAATTAGATAATAAGAGCAATGAGCTAATAAAGTTCATTGCTCTTTAATTTTATGAAATAGATACATATAAAATTTATTGAATAATTTAAATTCTAAAGTCATCTAGATGTTTTATGATATTTGTAATTTTAACAAAGTGAGATATATTTAATTTTTTATTATACAGATTCCTTGAGTCATAGTTCCCATTGGACAATAAGTACACCATGAACGTGGCTTATATAGGATTCCAGTTATTACTCCTAAGATTGTTGAAGTTAGCATAAGACTATAGAATCCAAAAGCAAACTGGGCAATCCATGGTGTTATATTTGTTAAGTCAGTAAAGTTCCATGGAAGTTTAAATGTCCAAAGCAGTGTTATTACTTCCTGAAGTGAATTAGTTCCATTAAAAACAAGATATGTTGATATTAACATATTAAAAAACATAAATAAGAAAAATACTAAAAAACCATATCTAAAATATTTACTTATAAAAAATCTAGGGATAGGTTTGTTTCTAGAAATATTAAGCTTACTTCCTAATAAACTTAAAAGTTGACCTCTTCCACAAAATTCATTACAGTACTTTTTATTACCACCAAATAATGATATTAAAAGTGGGGTAATAAAACATATCAAGCCAAGCCAGGCAAACATTATATTAAAAAGTCCAAGAATTAAATATAAACTAGATAATATCCAAAGATAATCTCTAAGTTTTTTCTTATTTTTCATATAAATCCTCCTATAAGTTTCAAGTTAAATATTTATTTTAAGAATATGTTTAATTTATATTTAGTTAAATTTACATAATTTCAATTTTTTTAATTTCAATTATTGAAGCTGGACATTCTTTTGCACATTTTGAACATCCTACACATTTATTTAAATCTACTTGAGCATGAATTCCTTTATTTATTGTTATAGAATTTAAAGGACAAATTTTAGCACAAGCACCACAGGCCACACAGAGTTTTGTGTCAACAAATGCTTTCTTTTTTATAATTTTTCTTTGTTGTATTTTATCCATTTAAAAAGCTCCTTCTTAATAAAGTATGACTAAATTATATTAAATTTAGAAAAGTCATTAAGTGATTAAGTCACATAATATAAATTGATGAAAATGATGACAATATGTATTAATTGTAAATAAATATTTAAAAATACAAAGAATCCTTGACTTTAAAAATGATAATCAATATCATTACATTCGAGGGTTTTTAAATTTATTAAATATACATAAAGATAAAATGAATCTGTTAAGTTGTTATGAAAAAGAGCTTAATGATTTGTAAATTTAAGGAGGAAAAGAAAATGTTAAAAAGAAAAAAAATATTAGCTTTAACATTAACTACTTTAATATCTATGGGAGCTTTAGCTGGATGTGGACAAAAAAATCAAGAAGCTAAGGCAGAAGCAACTGGATCAGGAGAGAAAGTTGTTAATGTTTATTCATCAAGACATTATGATATAGATAAGCAATTATTTAAAGATTTTGAATCTAGTACAGGAATAAAAGTAAATTTAGTTGATGGCAAAAGTGATGAACTAATTGAGAGAATGGCAAGGGAAGGAAATAATACATCAGCTGATTTATTTTTAACTGTTGGAGCAGAAAATATAGCTCAACTTAATGAAAAAGACTTAATAAAAGATATATCATCAGAAAAAATAAATAAAAATATACCTTCAGAATATAGAGGGAAAAATTGGGTTGGATTAACTTCAAGAGCAAGGATTATTGTTTATAATAAGGAAAAGGTAAATCCAGAAACAATAAAAACATATAATGATTTAACTAAGGATGAATTTAAAGGAAAAGTCTTAACAAGGAGTTCAAGTTCATCATATAATAACGCTTTACTTTCATCTTTTATTCAATTAGATGGGGCTAAAAAGGCAAAAGAATGGGCTCAAGGAATTGTAAATAATTTTGCTAGAACACCAGAAGGAAATGATAGAGATCAGGCTAAAGCTATTATGGCTGGCATAGGTGATGTTGGAATAATGAACTCATACTATATTGCGAAGATGATATCTTCATCAGATTCAGAAGAAGCTAAAGTTGGTAAGGAAATAGGAGTTTTATTCCCAGAAAATACTCATTTAAATTTAAGCTTTGGAGCAGTTACAAAGAATTCTAAAAATGAAAAAAATGCAGTAGCATTATTAGAATATTTAACTGAAGAGAAAGCACAAAAAGCATATGTCGATGAAAATGGAGAGTTTGCTTTAAATACTAAAGTTGGTAAGAATGAATTACAAAAATCATGGGGAGAATTTACAGTTCAAAATTTAAACTATGAAACTTTAGGAGAATCAAAACAAGAGGCTACATTAATTTTTGATCAAGTAGGATGGAAATAATGAAAAAAATTAAATTTAATGGATGGGCACTTTTAAGTACAATCATCAGTTTGATGATTGTACTTCCTAATATAGACATAATTATTCATTTATTTCAAAAACCAAATAAAACTTGGTATCACATAAAAGAATATTTATTAAAGGATTATATAGTTACATCTATAATAGTAGTTTTTTTTACAGTTTTATTAACCATAATAATAGGGGTAACTTTAGCTTGGCTTATATCTGCCTATGATTTTCCATTTAGGAAATTTTTTAGATGGGCTTTAATACTTCCATTAGCTATACCACCATATATAGGGGCATACACATATTCAGGAATGGTTAGTTACACTGGAGTTATACAGAGATTTTTTAGAAATATTTTAGGTGTAGAATTAAATCAAAAATACTTTGATATTATGTCTGTTGAGGGAGCTATTTTTATATTTACATTGTTTTTATTTCCATATGTTTATATGGTTACAATGACATTTTTAGAAAAACAATCAGCAGGATTAATAGAAAGTGCAAGACTTTTAGGATGCAGTGCAGTAGGGATATTTTTTAGAGTTATTGTACCTGTAAGTAGGGGGGCTATAGTAGCAGGCTCAACTTTAATAGCTTTAGAAGTGTTAAGTGATTATGGGGTTGTATCATATTTAGGTGTACAAACATTTAGTACAGCTATATTTAAAAGTTGGATATCATTAGGAGATATAGATTCAGCCATAAGATTAGCAGGAATACTTATGGTAGCAGTATTTATAATTATTTCATCAGAAAAGGCTTTAAGGGGAAGAAAAAAATATAGTTTTACTAATACAAAGGTTAGACCAATAAAGAGAAAAAATCTTAAAGGCTTTAATAAATTTATAGTTACATTATATGTTTTAATAATATTTTCACTAGGATTTCTTATACCAGTACTGCAAATGATAGCTTGGACAATTGCTAGCTATAAAAATATATATTATAGTCAATTTTTAAGTATGATATTTAATTCAGTAATACTTGCGGCTGGATGTAGTTTACTTATAGTTATAATGGCTTTAATAGTAGCAAATTATGTAAGAACTAGAAGTGGATTATTATCAAAAATATATGCAAAAGTAACTTTAATAGGATATTCGATTCCAGGGGCTGTAGTAGCCATAACTATGATTTTATTTTTTGTAGATATTGACAATAAAATAAAGGGGTTAGCTTTAAGCACAAGTATAATAATGTTGGTATTTGCTTATATAATAAGATTTTTAGCAATAGGATATCAAAATATAGAGGGCGGTTTTGAAAAGATAGGTAATAAATTTACTGAAGCTTCAAGAACTTTAGGATATGGGGTTACTAAGACATTCTTTAAAGTGGATATACATATGTTAAAACCTGCTATTTTAGGAGCTTTTGCTTTAACTTTTGTTGATATTATAAAGGAATTACCTTTAGTTTTAACTTTAAGACCATTTAACTTTTATACTTTATCAACAAAAGTATTTGAGTATGCCAATGATGAGATGATACCTGAGTCGGCAATACCATCTCTAATAATAGTTTTTGTTAGTTTTGTGGCTATATATTTCTTATATAAAATTGCTGACAAGGAGGATTAGTAATGTTTATTGAAATAAAAGAATTATATTTTAAATATCCTAATTCTAAGAATGATATTATAGATAATTTTAATATGAATTTAGAAAAGGGAGAGATATTATCTATTCTAGGTGAAAGTGGAAGTGGAAAAAGTACAATACTTAGAATAATTGCTGGTCTAGAAGAATCACATAAGGGAGAAATTAAAATTGGTGGGAAAATAGTTTTTTCAGATAATAATTTTATTGAGCCTGAAAAAAGAGGAGTTGGAATGGTTTTTCAAGACTATGCTTTATTTCCTCATATGACTGTGAAAAAAAACATTCAGTTTGGACTAACAGGAAAAAGTAAGGAAGAGAAAGAAAAAATAGCTATGGATATGCTTAACCTTGTTAATTTAGTCGAACATAAAGATAAATATCCTTATGAATTAAGTGGAGGACAGCAGCAAAGGGTAGCCATAGCAAGAGCTATAGCACCAAAGCCATCAGTACTGTTATTAGATGAACCTTTTTCAAACCTAGATGCAGATCTTCAAGAAAAAATAAGAGGCGAAATAAAAGATATTCTTGTAAAGGCTGGAATTACATCTATATTTGTAACTCATGATAGAAGTGATGCAAAGGCTTTAGCAAATAAATTTATAGAGTTAAAAGAAGGAAAAATAATAAAAGCAGCTTCCATTAATGAGTTAAGAGGTTAGCTTTATAAATTAAAATAGTATATATTAAGATATGGTCAAAAATAAAAGGTGTGAATTAAAAATAAGTTTTTTTAAAATTTATTTTGATTCATACCTTTTAAATTTAAATTAATGTTATATTAGTAACCTAAGTTACTTTTGAAAAATATTTTTTTGTGTATACTAAAATTAATTTATAAATTAGAATTTTTATATTTAATATATAGGAGGAATTTTAATAATGGATGGTATAGGAATTGGAATACCTAAGATGGTTAGTGGAACTCATTATGGAAACTTACAAAAGGTTAGAGGGGGAAAAAGAACTTTTGGAATAACTCCTCATATTCCAGGAGGATTTATTACTCCAGATCAGTTAGAAAAAATTGCGAAGGTAACTAAAAAATATAGTGGAGTAATTAAAATTACATCAGGTCAAAGACTTTTAATAACAAATCTTAATGGAGAAGATTTGCCTAAAATATGGGATGAGCTAGGAATGGAGCCGGCTGTTAAAAAACAAAACTCAGTAAAAAATGTGGAAATGTGTCCAGCTGGTTTTTGTAAAAGATCAAAATTTAATACTATAGGCACAGGGATGAAATTATTAAATAAATATAAGCATATGGATATGCCATGCAGAACTAAAATAGGAGTAGCAGGTTGTAGAAATGCCTGTGGAAGTGTTTACTCAAAGGATGTTGGAGTTATAGCTGATAAGACAGGTTTTTTAGTAACTGTAGGAGGATCAGCAGGGCATAATCCAAGAATGGCAGATATAATTATAAAGGATGTAGATGAAAAAGAAGCTTTAAGAATAGTTGATAAAATCTTTGAGGTTTATAAAGGAGAAGCTGAGGACGGAGAAAAGTTAGGAGATTTTATTGATAGAATAGGAATTAAGGTCTTTAAAGAGAAAACTTTAGCATAGTTAAGGAATATAAAATTAATTTACTATAATCAATGAAAATCTTCGAAAATAACTGTATTTAATATGTGCAATAAAAGATTTTATCTGTTATTATCTATTTAAATAATAAAGATTATTAATTAATAGTTATAATTAATTAGAAATAATATATTAAATATATAACGAGAGGAGAATTTTATTATGTCAAATGTTTGTTTATGTAAAGGTATTTCAGAAGAAAAAATAGTTGAGGCAGTAAAGAATGGAGCTCTTTCTTTTGAAGAGGTAGGAGAAAAAACAGGAGCAGGAACTGGTCCTTGTTGTGGTGCTAGATGTAAATGTAAAATAGAAGAATTAATAGAAGAAAATAAATAATTATATAAATATAAGAGGTACACATTTATGTGTGCCTCTTTTTTGTATGTTATGGCAACATCTTAATAATAAAATCTTTTTTAATTAATTTTAGCTATGTATTAAAAGGGATTTTTTATACATGGATTTTATTTTATGAGCTTTTAAGTAAAGATTATTGGAGAAATAAGAAATTAAATACTAAAAATATATTGACATCATATGAAATTGGTGTATATACTGTATATATAAAATATATACAGTATATACACGAAAAGAGGTGAGTTCTTGAATATAGTAGTTTCAAATACTTCAGGGGTACCCATATATGAACAAATAGCTAAAGCTATAAAAAATGAGATTTTATCTGGAGATTTAAAGGAAAATTCAGCATTACCATCAATAAGAAGTTTAGCTTCTGAGCTTAGAGTAAGCGTAATAACAACTAAGAGATCTTATGAAGAGCTTGAAAGAGATGGCTTTATATACACTTTACCCGGTAAGGGATCTTATGTGGCAGAGCAAAATAAAGAACTTTTAATGGAAGAAAAGCTTAGAGAAATAGAAGAGAAATTAGGAGAAGCAATTGATATTGCAAATAGTATAGGACTAAATTTTAATGATTTAGTTGGGATGCTTAAAACTTTAAAGGAATTATAAAAATAAGGTATAGGTTTAAGGAGGAAGGTTTATATGGAAAATGTACTTGAAATAAAAAATATAAGTAAAAATTATAAAGGATTTTCTTTGAAAGATGTAAGCTTTAATATTCCTAGAGGTTTTGTAATGGGATTAATAGGGCCAAATGGAGCAGGAAAGACCACAACAATAAAAGCCATAATGAATTTAATAAAGTTAGATAGTGGAGAAATATATATTTTTGGTGAAGACATAAAGAAAAATGAAATATCAATAAAAGATAGAATTGGATTTGTTTATGATGATTGTTGTGCTTTTGAAGATTTTACAATAAAAGAAAATAAAAAAATAATATCTAAATTTTATTCAAAATGGGATGAAGAAAAATTTAAATATTATCTTGAAAAATTTGAGTTAAATGAAAATAAAAAGCTAAAACAATTATCAAAGGGACAAAAAATGAGATTTTCATTAGCTTTAGCTCTATCTCACAAGGCTGAACTCTTAATCTTAGATGAGCCAACATCAGGCTTAGATCCTGTTTTTAGAAGTGGACTTTTAGATATTTTATTTGAAATAATAGGTGAAGAAGAAGTAACAATACTTTATTCAACTCACATAACAACGGATCTTGAAAAATTGGCTGATTATATAACTTTTATAAATAATGGGAAAATGGAATTTTCTAAAGAAAAAGATATTTTATTAGGAGAATATTTTGTAGTTAAGGGTGTTTTAGATATTTTAAATAAAGATATAGAAAAAGAATTAATAGGATTAAGAAAAACAAGGTATAACTTTGAAGGACTAACTAACAATATGAGAAAACTAAAAGAACTTTTCGGTGATAAGATTATTTTTGAAAAGGCTACTTTAGATGATATAGTTGTTTATTATTCTAAAAAGGATGTGAAATAGTATGAAAGAATTACTTAAGTTAGATTTTTTTATACAAAAGAAATATATTAAAAATTTGCTTATAATGTTTATTTTTTTACTTTTTATATTTAGTATTAATGGAAGAGTAGAAAATAGTTTATATGGTTTAGGGATGTTTATATTATTTTATTTAGTAATAGTACCAATAGAATTAGAAAAAAGAAATAAATTTAATTTAAGTTTAAATTCAATACCAATAAGAAAAAAAGATTATATTATGTCAAAGTATATTTCTTCTATTTTATATTTGGTAATAGTAAATGTATTAATTACTTTACTTTGTCTAATTATAAGTTTAATTTTAAAAAATACTAATGAAATAAAGCTATCAATGATATTAATATTTGTTGCTTTTGAGTTAGTATATATATCTATAATTCAGCCAATATATATATTTATGAATTATAAATATTATACAATTATAAATGTTATAACAGTAATTATTGCTATAAATTTAGGTGAATTTTTATTTAATATTTTAAAAAATACAAGTGAATTAACTAATAATATATCTATAATATTATTAATTTTAGGAATAATTTCAATAATAATATCATTTTTTATTACACTATTTTTTTATAAAAGAAGTGAGGTGAGGTAAGGTGAAGAACTTAATAATTAAAGATTTAAAAGCAGTTAAATGGACATTAATTTCTTATATTATTTTTTTATGTCTTATATATCTTACTTTAGTTAATAAGAATGCACCTATAGTTAAAAATTATAAGGATGATATTTTTGAGTTTTTTACTAATTTAAATATATTTTATGCTAGTAGTTTATTTTTAATGATAGCAACTAATTTTATAATAATAAGAAATACAGATAAAAAATCAAATATAAATAAGCTTTTGAGATCTTTGCCTATAACAACAAAAAGCATAATAGGAAGTGCATTTTTAGAGCCAATATTATTATTTTTAATATTTATATTGGTTGGATTAGGAATTAATAATGTATTTAGTTTATTTATAGGAGCACATACAAAAATAAACTTAGGAATTTTAACTATAATATTTATTATATTTTATATTTATGCTTCAACAATGCTAGCTTTATCATTAGTTTATCCTGAAAGCAGTATGGTTTCTTATTTAAGAAGCATACCAATGTTTCTTTTAACAATAATAGTAGCTTTATGTTATAAGTTAATAAAAAATTTAGGTATAAGTATAGATATTTTTAATAGATATATACCTTTATCAATAGAAATATTATTTATAATAGGAAGTTTTATAACAATTTTTATGTACAAATTTTCACTAAATAAATTTCCTAAGAAAGATTTATAATGATTGTTAGGTGTGTTTTAATTTGATTATTTAAAATACAGATTTAAATAAAAATACATATTTCCTTTTAATAATTTATATCTTTAAGTATAATTATTATAAAATAATGGCTTGTATAAAAACGATTTTGATAAAGCTTATTAAGAAGTGCTAATAGATTATTTAGTGGTTTTGGAAATATGTTTATGAGTTTTATTTTTATATTTTTATACAGCCATTTATTTTTTATTAAATTTATATTACTTCGCCAGAATACTTTAAGGAATATTGTTTAGGTGTTAATCCAAATTTCTTTTTAAATAATTTTATAAAGTGGGAAATGTTTTCGTATCCTAGATCATAGGCAACCTCTGTAACTGATGAAAATTTAAGAAGTCTTGCAGCCTCATTAAGTTTTAAGTTTGTAAGGTAATCATTAGGAGTAATTCCCATAACTTTTTTAAATTTCGAAGAAAAACTTGGAAGAGACATATTTAGGTCGTATGCAATTTCTGAAACTGTTATATTATTTTTTAGATTTCCTTTCATTATCTGAATTGAACGATTTATTGGATTATTGAAATCACTAGAAATAATATCTTTAGCACCCTTAGTATTTAATAAGCTATAAGTTATTTCTTGTGCATATAAATCAAGTAAAAATTCTTTATTATTTGTATCTTTAGTAGCAGTCTCTACAATTCTTTTAGTTGTTAATTCTATTAATGCATTATTTTCATTAAAAAATGGTTTTTCTAATATAGACTTATTTAAATCTACATCTAATTCATAAGATAGCTTTTGAGAAACTGTATTTATTAAATCTTCATTTAACTCTAAAACTAGAGCTTTAGTAGGTTTTTCAATTTTCATTTCCACACTTGAGTTAGGTGGAAGAAGCATGTATTTAGATGAATTATATGTTATATTCTCACCATTATTAATTCTTACATTTTTTTCTCCATCAATTATAGTACATAATCTTTTATATTCATAAGATTTGTATGTATCTCTGTAATTTTTATCAAAGGTATAATATAGAATTCTTAAATATTCAGTTTCTATACCATCTGCTAATTCGAGTTGTCTATCAAATCTATTCATAAAATTTTCACCTCATAATTAATAATATAAAAGCTTATTATGTTATTGTCAATTTCTGTAGATTTAAAAATGAGATATTTTTTAAAAAAATGGATTAGTTAAATTTTTAACGATAAATTAAAATTAAGATATAAAAAGAGAGAAAATATTGAGAATATACTCGAGAGAAAGACTTGGAGGAGAAATATATGAGTTATAAATTTTTTATGCCATCTATAAGTTTAATGGGAGCAGACTGCTTAAAAGATGCTGGTGAACAAGTTGGAGACTTAGGATTTAAAAAGGCTTTAATAGTAACAGATAAAGTTTTAGGACAAATAGGAATAGTTAAAAAAGTAACAGATGTTTTAGATGATAAAAATATAGAATATGCAATATATGATGAAACTAAACCAAACCCAACAGTTAAAAATGTTAATGATGGTTTAGCATTATTAAAAGAAAAAGAATGTGATTTTGTTATTTCATTAGGGGGAGGTTCAGCTCATGACTGTGCTAAAGGAATAGCTTTATTAGCCACTAATGGAGGAGAAATTAAAGATTATGAGGGAGTAGATAAATCTGAAAAACCTCAATTACCAATGGTGGGTATAAATACAACTGCTGGTACTGGTAGTGAAATGACATTATTTGCTATTATAACTGATGAAGAAAGACATATAAAAATGGCTTTAGTAGATAAACACTTAACACCAATAATAGCAGTTAATGATCCTATGTTAATGCTTGCTATGCCAAAATCATTAACAGCAGCTACTGGTATGGATGCTTTAACACATGCTATAGAGGCTTATGTTTCAACTTCTGCTACACCAATAACAGATGCTTGTGCAGAGAAAGCTATAGAACTTATAAGTAATTATTTAGTAAATGCCGTTGAAAATGGAGAAGATTTAGAAGCTAGAGATATGATGGCTTATGCTGAATACTTAGCAGGAATGGCATTTAACAATGCTAGCTTAGGATATGTTCATGCTATGGCTCATCAATTAGGAGGATTCTATAACTTACCTCATGGAGTATGTAATGCAATATTATTACCTCATGTTCAAGAATATAATAAAGCTACAAGTGCTTCAAGATTAGCTAAAGTTGCTAAAATAATGGGTGGAGATATAGAAGGATTAACTGATGAGCAAGGAGCAGATCTTTGCATAGATATGATAAAATCATTATCACAAAGTATAGGAATTCCAGAGGGACTTAACATATTAGGTGTAAAAGAAAGTGATTTTGAAACTTTAGCTACTAATGCTTTAAATGATGCTTGTTCATTAACAAATCCAAGAAAAGGAAACTTAGAAGAAGTAATAGCTATATTTAAAAAAGCAATGTAGTTACTAAATAATAAAAATAGTTTAAAAAGCAATATATATTTAATTTGAGAATAAATATAATTAATTGACCACTTTAAATTTCATAATATATGGGCAACAAGGCTTAGGCTTTGTTGCTTTTTAATTATTTATGATATAATTTCTTTTATATAAATAGATGGAAGGAATGGTTTAATGAGTATAGCAGTAATGGCATGTAGAAAAATGATTGGGAAATGCGCTGCATCAGGTTGCTTTAAAGCATATAATAATTCAACAGAAGCTTTTAGTATTTATGGAGAAAATAAAGAGGATCTAGCTAGTTTCTTTTATTGTGTTGGTTGCAAAGATACAATAGTTGAAGGAGAAAATTGGATACATAAATTAAAGCAATTAAAAAAGAATGGTGTTGAAACAATACATATATCTAATTGTATAAAAGTAGAATGTGATGATTATAAAAAACATGAGAGAATTTTAGAAAAAGAGGGATTTAAGATAGTTCATGGAACTCATTAATTTATTTATAATTTAAATAAGTTTTAGTTTAAATTTTAGTTTGGATAAAAATCTGTTAGTCTGTTATAAAAAATATTAAGAAACTCTTTAGAAAATCTTTAGATTTATCTGAGGAGTTTCTTTATTTTTAAAGTTTATTATAAGAGTGTAGCAAATGAGAAGAAAGTAATTGACAATTTAGATAATAGAAATGTCATTTGAAATTAAGTTAGATTAAAGAGTATTCTAAAATCAATAATTAATAAAAATATGGATTAAATAAAATTTTATGGTAAAAATACGGAGGTGTTTAAAAAATAGATAATAATATATTAACAAGATTTAAAGAATATAGGTGAAGAGTTGAGAAAAAGGAATGTTTCTAACAGTGAAAAAACTTTCTATGATATTATTATATTGAAATTATTGGATAAACTTTAAAGAATTAGATAGATTTTAGTTTAAGTTTATAAAATTAGATATTGCTTAATAAAGTATTAAAATCAGTAATAATTAAATTATGGCTAAATTTAAAAAGAAAAAGTAAAATTAAGCTAAATTTTTGTATGGTATCTGATAAAAAAATATAGTAATAGAAAAGGGAGTAATAAAAAGATGGAAAAGTATAATATTTTAGTGGTTGAAGACGAAAAGGAAATAGCAGAGGCTATTAAAATATATCTAAAAAATCAAGGATACAATGTATTTAAAGGAAGTAATGGTTTAGAAGGCTTAGAAATAGTTGAAAAAGAAGATATTCACTTAGCTGTTGTTGACATAATGATGCCTAAAATGGATGGAGTAACAATGGTAATGAAAATTAGAGAAAATTATGACTTTCCTATAATAATGTTATCAGCAAAATCAGAGGACATGGATAAAATTTTAGGGCTTAATATTGGGGCAGATGATTATGTAACAAAACCATTTAATCCATTAGAACTTATTGCAAGAGTTAATTCTCAGCTAAGAAGATATTCTAAATATTTAAATATGGTAAAAAGGGATGATAAGAAAGAAAATTCTTATTCAATAGGTGGATTAGAAGTTAATAGTGATAGAAAAGAAGTAATATTAGATGGAGATGTAGTAAAAGTAACTCCTATAGAATTTAAAATACTTCAATTACTTATTAAAAGTCCAGGGAGAGTTTTTTCAGCAGAGGAAATATATGAAAGAGTATGGAATGAAAATGCAGTAAACACAGATACTGTAATGGTCCATGTAAGAAATATAAGAGAAAAAATAGAGATAGATCCAAAAAATCCAAAATATTTAAAGGTGGTGTGGGGAGTTGGCTATAAAATTGAAAAGGAATAAGGAGAGTTTACAAGGTAATAAAGAAAATAGAACAAATAAAACAAATTGGATTCTTACAATAATAATATTAACATTAATAGGAATTATATCAGTATGTTTATTATTATCATATCCAAGAATAAATAAGAATGCTTCAAATTATATTAAAAATTATAGTATATCCAGTAATTATAATTTTAGCAAAAAAATAATTGATACAAACTATGGAATTTACTATGATTATTTAGAAAAAAAAGCTAAAAAAAATGAAAAAGAGATAAATCCAATGGAGGATTTATTTACTTTAAAAAGAGAAAATAGAGACAAAGATAGAGTGGATTATGAATATGAATCAGATAAAGATAAGCTATCTTTAGATCAATATGTTAATAATCTTATTAATAGATTACAGGACTTGGGAAATTTAAAAGTATATGCTATGGATGAAAGTGGTAATATAGTTTATGCAAATAAAGGAGATCAATCATGGTTACTTGAAGCTTTAGCAAAGAATCAGCATGTTAAAAAAGAAATTTTAAAAAATTATTACAAATTTTATATAGTGCTTAAGTATAATGATGTGGGAAAACTTTCTATAGAAAATTTGTATGGAGATGATGAATATAAGGTAAGAGAATTACTAAGTAGTAGTAGGATAACTTCCTTAACTGATTATGGTTTGTATAATGAATATGAAGCAAAACCTATAAAAAATATGACCTTTGTATATGGAGTGCCAAATAATTTAGTATACCATGATAATTTATATTATAATGAAATACACAATAAAACTATGGCGCTTAGCGATGCAAGTATAATATTCATAATGATTGGAGTGGCGATTATTTTTTTACTTGCTTTAATAATACCATTTAAATATACAAAAAATCTTTTTGGGTTTAATAAGTTTTCAAAGATTCCTTTTGAAATTAACTTTATAATAGTTTCAATTGTAATGGCATTAATAGTTGAAAGTGCAAGTATTATAATAAGTCCAACTATTCAGGGAGAGTTAATCGAAGCACTTAAAACAACTAACTTGCCATATTGGGACATGCTTGCTAATATAATTAATATACTTTATTGGATGGTAATATATTGCTTTGTATTTTTTGAAGTAATATATGTTAAATATATATTTAACATTGGATTTAAAAATTATATAAATAAGCATACATTAATTTATAAAGTAGCAGATGGTATATTTGTTATCTTAAGAAAGTTTATAAACTATATTAAAGGAATAGATTTAAATAAGAAAAGCGACAAAGTTCTTTTAATACTTTTAGCAATAAACTTCTTAATTGTATCAATTCTTTGCTCAATTTGGTTCTTTGGAATATTTGGAGTAGTGATATACTCAGTAATTTTATTCTACTTTGGTAGAAAATATATAAATAAGTGGAAAAATGATTATAACAAAATTTTAGAAAAAACTAAGGAAATATCAAATGGAAACTTAGATTATAAAAATAATGAAGACTGTGGCTTCTTTAATCCAATGAAAGATGAATTAAATAATATTCAAAAAGGGTTTAAGGTAGCAGTTGAAGAAGAAGTTAAAAGCCAAAGAATGAAAACAGAGCTTATATCAAATGTTTCTCATGATTTAAAAACTCCATTAACATCAATAATTGCTTATGTTGATTTATTAAAAGGAGAAGATGATGAGGAAAAAAGAAAGGCTTATTTAGAAACTTTAGAGAAAAAATCACAAAGATTAAAAGAATTAATAGAAGATTTATTTGAGGTAAGTAAAGCTACTACTGGAAATATTAGTTTAAATATAATGGATGTAGATATTTCATATCTTATGAAGCAAGTAGTTTTAGAATTAGATGATAAAATAAATGAAGCTGGGCTGGATATGAGACTTTCATTACCAGAGGAAAAAATAATATTACCACTAGATGGACAAAGAACTTACAGAGTATTTGAAAATTTAATAATTAATATTATTAAATATGCACTTCCTAATTCAAGGGTATATATAGACATTAAAGATGGAAAAGAAAGTGTTAATATAACCATAAAAAATATTTCAGCAGAGGAAATAACATTTAATATTAATGAAATTTCAGATAGATTTGTAAGAGGAGATAAATCTCGTAATACAGAGGGTTCAGGATTAGGTCTTGCAATAGTTAAGAGCTTTGTTGAAATTCAAGGTGGAAAATTTAATATAGAAGTAGATGGAGATTTATTTAAAGTTATAATAATCTTTAAGAAAAAATAAATAAAAGCTTAGGTGCGCTTAGTAGAGTACCTAAGCTTTTATTTTATATAGGAAATTTATATTTAAAATTGAATATATAAAATAAATCTAAGTATAAATAAAATATATGATGTTTTAAGGGGAATAATTTATGAGAGGAAAGAAAGTATTTGCTTTAACAACAACTTTAATTTTAAGTATGTCCATATTAGGAGGAGTAAATACACTAGCAGAAGAATTTTCTAATATACCAAAGGATGGATTGAAAGGATATTGGACCTTTGAAGAAAGTAGAGGAAATATAATAACAGATAGTAGTGGAAATAATAAGAATGCTGTCATAAAAGGTAATGGAAAAGTTGTAAATACAGGAATAAACAACAAGGGACTGAAGCTTACAGGACAAAAAGGAACTTTTTTTAGTATTCCATCTATATTGAATATGGCAAATGAAGATACAACGGTTTCTTTTTGGGTAAATATAGATAAAGAAACTTCAGACAATAGAGCTGAAAATACAATTTTATTGCAACAGGAAGGGGTAGGACGTTCAATACTTTATTATGCTTCTAGTAAAAATGGAAATAAGTTAGGATCTTTTGTTGGTGGAAGCAATATTTATGGAACAGAATCATTGCTACATGGACAATGGTATAATTTAACCTTAGTAAGTAGAAAAGATAAGAAAGAAATTGATTTTTATATAAATGGAGTGTTAGATAGTACAAATAATGTAGAAAACTTTTCAAACTCTAATGAACCTTTAAGAATTGGAGATCATAAAGGCAATGATGGATATGCTTTAAATGGAATTATAGATGAAGTTTTAATATATGGAAGAAATTTATCAGAGTATGAAATAAGCAATATATATTATGAAAATGCAACTATTAAATCTTTAAAATCTAATTTAGAAAATTTGTTAAGTAAAGCTAAGGAGCTTAATACTTTAGCAAATGGAATAATAGAATCTTCTTTAAATGAAAGGTTAAAAAGTGAAATATCTTTAAGTGAACAGTTTTTAGAAAATAACAATGATAATAAAAAAGAATGTTTAAATAGAATAAATAATTTGAAGCAAATCATTAAAGAAGTAAATAATTTTGTAAATGAAGAGCTTAAAGGTAAGGTCGTAATAAGCTCTAATATAAATAATATTTTTAGAACTGTAGATAAAGCTTTATATGGTGCTAATCATAGATATTATAATGACGGATATGGTTCATATGATAGTGAGAATTTAAAGATTAAAGATGAATTTGATGCACTTTATGATGAATCTTCCTTTGGTTCTATTAGATATCCAGGCGGAAAGGTTGCAAACCTATTTAATTGGAAAAGATCAATTGGAGATATTAGTGAAAGAAAGCATACAATTCATGGAGATCCAGAGCAGAAACCAGAATTTCCTTACTTTGGTTTAGATGAGGCGGCAAAATATGCTGAAGATAAAAATAGTGAGTTTATATATGTTTACAATATGGGGAATGGAAGCAAAGAAGATGCGGCAGATTTAGTTGAATATTTAAATTGTGAGATTGGAGAAAATCCAAATGGAGGTATAGATTGGGCAAAGGTTAGAGCTGATAATGGACATCCAGAACCTTATGGAGTAACTCATTTTGAGATAGGAAATGAATTTCAATTAGGAGAACAAGGATATTGGATAAATAATACAAAAGATAGACTGTCTTCATATATAGATGGGGGATTAATCAATTTTACAAATCAATATGTAGTAGAAGAAGAGGATTGGAGAATTAATAAATCTGGAAAAAGTAATGGAAAGCCCAATCAAGAGAAGGAGATAAGATATTATCCAATAGAAGAAGAAACTTTGGTTTTAAAGGTTGGTCAAGAAAATTGGACAAGAGTAGATTCACTAAAAAATAGTGAAGGAGGAAAAGTTTTTGAGTATGATAATTCAACAGGAAAAATAACTTTTGGTGATGGAGTTAAAGGAGATATTCCTGCTGAAAATTTAGATATAAAAGTATCTTATAGTTCATATAGAGATGGATATGTTGATTATTATGAGGAAATGAAAAAAATAGATCCAGATATTAAAGTTTATTCAAGTTATGATTCTCATGAATTTGTAAGAAGAATGGGAACTAATAAAAAATATGATGGAGTAGTAATTCACCCTTATTCAGGAACAATAAGTACATCTGATTCTAAATATTATGAAAAAATATTATATAGAGCTGAAGAAAGAGTAGCTGATGTTAAGGCTTATGAAGATTTAATGAAATCTATTTTGGGAGAAGAAAATAGTAAAGATAAAAAGGTTGTTGTTTCAGAGTATGGAATGTTTAGAGATGATAGTAGATTTGTAAAATCTCAAGTAAATGCTATTTATACAGCAAAGTCTTTAATTGGATTTGCAGGTATAGCTTCTGTTCCATATTCAAATAAACATTGTTTAATAGATTTTCCAAAAGGAGATCTTTTAGGTCCAGGACAACAAGCTATAATACAAAGTATAGTAAATAATGAAACTGGAGAAATAGATTTTGTAGCTACTCCAACAGCTAAAGTATTTACTTTATTTAATAAGATGACTGGAAAACATGTTTTAGAGGAAAAAGTAATAAATAATAAACTTTTAAATATTGATGCAAATAGAAATTTAGATGCTGTTGAAACTATGATAAGTAAGGATGATGAAGGAAATGTCTATTTAATGATTATTAATACTTCTAATGAAGAAACAGATGTAAGAGTACAAATTGAAGGATTTGATTTTACAGGAAAGTTAGGTAAGGTAATGAGAGTAGATGGACCAAGTTATGATGCTGAGAATACTTTAGATAATAAGAATAATGTTATTGTTGAAGAAGAAGACTTAATTTCTTCTAAAAATTCATATTTAGACTATACTCTAACTTCTCACTCTGTTACTGCTATTAAGATAATAAATGAAAAACATGATTATAAGGTTGATCTTCAGAAAAAAATAGATGAGATTAGGAATTTATATAATGAAAGTATAGAGGGATTTAATTTTGGAGAATATCATGAAGGATCTAAGATAAAGTTAAATGATGCTTTAAATAAGGCGCAATTAGTACTAGAAAAAGAAAATTCTACTGAGGAGGAATTAATACAAGCATTAAAAGACTTAATCTTAGCAAAAGATATTTTTGATAGCTTTAAAATAGATGAAACAACTGGAGATTTTAATAATAATAAAAAGATAGATATAGGAGATTTAGCGCTAGCTTCAAAAAATTATAGTCTTTATAATAATGAATATGATTTAAATGGAGATGGATTAGTTGGAGATTATGAGTTTAATTTCCTAAATTATAGAATTTTAAATTAAATGTAAAAATATCTAATAGAATTATATATTAATAAAATAAATTATTAGAGTTTAAAGTTAAAAAAATACTTTGAACTCTAATTTTTCATATAAAAACTTATTTCACTAAAATTTATAAATATGGTATAATGCTCCACAGAAGAAATGACTATAGGGAAAAGAGGAATAAAGAGGATGATAAAAAGTATAAAAGAAAATTTAAAACCTAAGATTCTTATAAACAATTTAATATTGATAGTTGGAATAATTTTATTTGTTACTTTGTATGGAGCTGTTTTTGGAAGTGCTAATACTCTTATAGGAGTATGTACTATAACTGCAATGCTTATGTTTAAAGATATTAATTTAAGTTTAAAATTAAATGAAGCTATTATAACTACAATTATATCTTTTGTTTTTATGGGAATTGTAACACAAATAGCTTCAATAAATCTATTTTTAGGATTGGTAATAAATTTTATAAGTATATTTATAGTTTCATATTTAGTTACTAATACTATGGAAACAAAGGCATATTTACCTTTTATGCTTTGCTATGTATTTATAGAGGGTAATCCTATTACTTGGAGTCAATTGCCAGAAAGACTTATAGCTTTATTTGTTGGTGGAGTATTAATAGCTTTAGTTTATTATTTCAGTCATAGAAAAGAGGATGACTCAGATCATATAAATATAAGTGAAATGATAAAAACTATGGATATAAATACTCTTCAATTTAATTTTTCATTAAGAATGGCACTTTCTGTATCAATAGCTATGTTACTTGGAGGCCTGTTTGGTTTTCAAAAGTCAATGTGGATAAGTGTTACAGCCATGTCAATAACTCAACCACATTTTGAGGATTCTAAAACTAAGAGTAAAGAAAGATTTTTTGGAACTTTAATAGGAGCAGTAATATTTTTATTATTATTTGGTTATCTTATACCAGAAAAGTTTAGTAGTATAGCGTTACTTATCTTAAGTTATATTTACACTTTCGCTAAGGAATATAAAATAAGGATGATATTTACAACTATGAGTTCATTAGGAGCTGCAATGATTTTATTCCAACCAGGAGTTTCAGTGCCTATGAGAATAGCTTTTATAGTTATAGGAATAGGTATAGCTTTAATAGTGAATAAAGTTATTTATGCAAGATTAAAATTAAATGAGAGCAATAAAGAAGAGGAAGATTCCACTAAAAGTATAGAAAAAGTAAGTGAGGGATTTTAGATTAAGTTTACTATGTTATAATTAGATTTTTATAGAATTGATTAAAATGCATAAAGTTTAATTTTATAAAAAGTAAATTGTGTTAATTGAAATATACAAAATTAGATTTTAGGAAAAGTATATTATGATTAATTTAAATATCATAATAATGAAAAATATATATTAAGTTATTAAGAGGCTTGTATCAAAGTTACTCATTAATAAAATTTATAGATTCCTATTTATATTAAGTTATTTTAGGAAAATGTTTATAAGTTTTATAGTGAGATTTTGGTGCAAGCCATTTTTTTTTAGACTTTTTAATAGTCATATTAAGAAGAAACTAAAAAGTTAAATATTAATAATATAGTGGGGAGAAAAGTTAGAGAGATAGTTAAATGAAAAAATTAAATTTAAGGATATTGATTTAGATAAAGGGAAGTACAAAAAGAAATCTTAATTGGAAAAAAGTTTAAATGTAAAGAATTTAAAGGTGGAAAAATAGGATTTATGATGTATAAAAATAAATTAATATATAAGTAATATTTTGATTTTAATGGTTAAAGCAAGGATGCTTCATTTTTATAAGGAAATAAATATAACAAATTATTATGTAAAAATTAAGATTAAATTTAAAAATATAAAATTTTAACAAAAAATTCATAAATATAGAAGTGGATTGAAGAAATTTTAAATATATTTTTGGAAAAAAAATCTTTTAAATGAAATTAATAGAATTATTTTAGTTTTAAAACTTTTTATTTTAAAAAAATTAATATTTTTAAGAAAAAAATAATTCCTATTTTTAAAAGTAACTAATTTACAAATAAATAATATTCATATATTAACAATTATTGTGGGAATTAATTTAATAAAATTAAATATATATGAGAATTATTTAAAAAATATTGAAATATATGAAAAAAACAATTGCTGAAAATAGTATAAATAGTAGAAAAAAAATATAAAAATTATAGGGGCTTTATGAAAGAAACATTTTGGTATATTATAATTAAGTGAGATTAATTTGTTAAAAATATTAAAACTAAATAGAGTAATAGGAGGATTCATGGAAGAAAATACTATAAGCTTACAAGAAATTGCTTACGCTTTAAAGAAGAGATGGAAACTAATAGCAATAATAACTATAGCTGCTACATTAGTTTCAGCAATATTAAGTTTTTTTGTTATAAAACCACAATATGAAGCAAGTACTAAGCTTTTTATTGGTAAACAAGAAACTCAAGAAAACAATGCATACAATAATAGTGATGTTATAATGTATCAACAACTTATGAAGACTTATGCAGAGCTTGCAAAGACTTCAGACTTAGTTACTAAGGCAGTTAACAGTGCTAACTTAAATTATAATCAGAAAGAAATACAGAGAATTTTAAATAATCTTAAAGTTACTCCTAGTGCTGATACTCAGATATTAGATTTAAGCTTTAAGGGAGGAAATCCTAAGGAAGTTTTAAAAGTAACAGAAGCCATAACAAATGAATTTATTTTAGAATCTAAGGAACTTATTCCAAATGGAAATGTACAAGTTATACAAAAACCACAACTTCCAGAAAACCCAGTAAGTCCAAATAAGAAGCTTAATATACTTATTGCTTTTGTATTAGGTTTTATGATTGGAGTAGGGGTAGTACTTTTAATGGAATATTTAGATAATACATTTAAATCAAGAGAAGAACTGGAAAAAACTTTAGAATTACCTATAATAGGAACAATTCCAGATTATGATAGTGTTGAAAAATAAGGAGGGAAGTAGATGTTAATATTAGAAAGTAATCCACAATCAGTAGTAGCTGAAAGCTATAGAACCTTAAGAACAAATATTCAATATTCTTCCTTTGATAATCCGGTAAAGTCACTTGTTATTACTAGTTCAGAGCCAGGGGAAGGGAAATCAACAACAAGTGCTAATTTAGCTCTTTCATTTGCTCAGGATGGAAAAAAGGTAATTCTTATAGATTGTGACTTAAGAAAACCAGTTGTACATAAAGAGTTTCAAATTAGTAATTCTACAGGATTGTCAGAATTTTTAATTGGAAATGTTGAATTTTCTAAGGTAGTTTATAAACATGAATCAGGACTTCATGTACTACCTTCAGGAAAAATTCCACCAAATCCAGCTGAGATGTTAGCTTCAAGATCTATGGAGCATCTTTTAACTCAATTAGAAGAAAAATATGATTACATAATATTAGATACTCCTCCAGTTAATGCAGTAGCAGACTCAAAAATACTTTCAACAAAGGTTGATGGAAC
>NZ_JARHZJ010000091.1 GCF_029258205.1 Clostridium sp. | reverse complement strand
GCGTATTTCGTTTAAAACGGTATTTATAGGTCTATTTAGTTCTTTTGCTATTTTGTAAGCTGAAAAGCCATTTTTAAGACATATTTCAACTATCATACGCTCTTTCATATTTAAGTGTTTATTTTTTTCTTGACTCTGTGCTATGATTTTGATAGTCCATGGTGATTATCTTCTGTGTGTTTTATTTTTTGTTGCGATTAAATCATAACACAGGTTAATCCACCATGGATTTTTTATTTAGTTCAATTTCATTTTACAATTAATCAGTTAAATATCAGGTGGAAAAGATGAGTATACAGATTATATAGTTGAAATGAATGGATAGTTTTACATAGATAGAATTTTTAATGATGTTGATTTTGAACAGTTTAAAAATAGTAAGAGTAAAATAGCGAAATTATTTAAATCAGAGGAGGAGCTCTTTAATTAAGTAATTCAATATGAAATAAAAAGTATAAATGATTATGAGGAGTATCTTAAAAAGTTATAGATATTTGTTATTATTAAAAGGTGGTTTTAAACTATCTTTTAATTTTATGCTTAATTATAAATATGTAATTAATACAAGGAATTGGACAATTGAACGTAGAGATTTTATAATAAGAATATATTATTGGTTTTTATAGAATTTTTTGAAAGAATTATTGGATTTTTTATAATAAATAACTAAAAAAATTAGATATAAAGGAGAATTTAAGTGGACTTTAATGCTGGTATCGATTCTAATAATAAAATACAAGAGTTAAACAAAAAATGCTTAATAGATGAATTAGCTAAATTAAAGGAATCTTCTAAAGAAGCTGTAGAAGGATTAAATAGTTTTAGTGATTTTAAAAAATATATGCATATAGAAAGAAATGTTCAAAGTAAACTTGAAGAGCTTATAATAAATGTTTCTAAAAGTGACAACTCACAACTTATATTGGTTTGTGGTAGTGTAGGAGATGGTAAATCACATTTAATATCTTATTTTAAAGATAAATATCCTGAGGTTATTTCAAAGTTTAAACTTCATAACGATGCTACAGAAAGTTTAGAACCTAATCAAACTTCTATGGATACTTTAAATAATGTGCTAGATGAATTTAGTGATGAAAAAATTGATTTAAGTAATCAAAAATTCATATTAGCTATAAATCTTGGAACTTTGAATAATTTTATTGATTCTAAATATGGTTCAAGATTTACTAAATTAAAACAGTATGTAGATAAAAATAAGATACTTGAACAGGCTATAGTTGAGAATGATTTTGATCCAGGGAGTAATATTCAATTCGTAAATTTTTGTGATTATCATATATATACAATAGAATATGGTAAAATTAAATCTAAATATATAAAAGATTTACTTGGAAAACTTACGAATAAATCAGATTTAAATTGTTTTTATAAATCATATAAAGAAAATTGTACAAATTGTTCAATTGCAAAAGCATGTCCTATAAAAGTAAATTATGAGCTTTTAAGTGATGATGATATTCAAAAAAGTATTGTGGAGTTGCTTGTTCAAGTAATAATTAAGAATAAAATTATAATATCAACTAGAGCTTTATTGAATTTTTTACATGACATATTAATATCTAGAACGTATATAGATATTAATTCACCAATGTTTAAAAAAAAAATAGAAGGACTAAAAGCAAAAGAATATATAGATTCATTAATGCCTAATATATTATTTAGTCATAAAGAACTATCACCAATATTTGAGGGTTTAAATAAATTAGATCCATTAAATATGAGGACCGAAGCTTTAGATGATTTTGTTATTAAGTTTAATAACTCAACTAATTTAATTGAATTATTTGATGAAAATATTGATTATCCATCAGCTTTTCTAGGTAATATTAATACTGAAACAGAGATAATAAATAAAGTAAAAGTTGATTTATTAAAATTATTTATTAGAAGTTATTTACTGTATGGAAAAAATGATTTATTTTCACTAAAAGATGATATTTATTATGAGTTTGTAACAAACCTTTATTATTGGAATAAAGGAGAAAAAGCCAAGCTTAAAGATTTATATAGATTTATAAAGAATGGAATTTTAAAATGGAATGGAGAAGCTGATAAAGATAGTATAAATATTTTTATTGGAAAAAATCAAAATAAATATAAGGTTAGTGAAGAAATTGAATTTAAAGCTGATATAAGTAATTTACCAAGTAATAAAGATAATGAATTAATAAAATTCTTAAATACTATGGAAATTAAGTTTAAAAGTAATAGACTAGAAGTTTCAGAAATAATAGATGTAGATTATTCATTGTATAAATTATTAAAAAAGGTTAATGATGGATATAGACCAAATAAAAAAGATAAAAATCAATTTGTTAAATTTGTTGAATTTATAAATAAATTAGATGCTGCTGGTTCTCAAGATGAAAGCCTTTTATTTACAGAAAAAAATAGAGATAACAATAAAAAATATAGATTACAATATGATGACGAATTTGAGATGTATAGATTTGTGGAGATTTAAAAATGAATGAATTTAGTAATTACAAAGTAGATATAGAGCAGTTTGATAAGGATTTTAAGTTTACAGAAAAGGGATTAACTCATAAACAAGGAGCTAAATATAAACTTCTACCATATGTAGCTAATGAAAAGGCATTAGTTTATGATTTTTCAGGAGTTCTTGGAAGTTTTTCTAGATTTATTTCAAACAAAGAAATAAAGGGAGATTTTAATTGTGAAGAATTTATAGAAGAAGTTTCAGAGCAAATTGGTGAATATGAAGGAGATTTAAGTGAAGAGACATTTAAAGATATAGTAAAGACAATGTTTATAGAAGATGAGAATTTAGTTAACTTTGATATTAGAACATTAAATTATATAAGTTCAACAAATTCAGACGAAAAAATGGCCAAATTTTTATACTCAGTATTAATTGATGAAAATGTTAAAAAAGAAGCATTATTCTATTATGATACTGAAATAAAAAATATATTAAACAAATTAGTATTAAAAGCATTGCCAACATTAAAAGAAAAAGAATATAACATAGATGAATATAAATGTTATGTTCCTTATGTAAAGGATATGTTTATAAAAGACTTTAGCTTTTTAATAAAGAATGAAGAATTGTATAAGAATTCTTTAAAAAGGTTATTAGAATATTACTATATGTTTTATGTTTCACAATTAAGTATAAAATTAAATAAATTTGAAAATGCCGAATTAGATAAAGTTGAAAAAATTTATTATACATTGTCTTGGGAAAGTATTTCAAAAAATAGAACTGGATATAGACTTGGTTGGAACTTATTAAAGAATGAAATTAACTCTTTATTTTCTCATGCTATAACATTGGAGATATTAAATACAAATAATAGCGATGAACAGCTTGGTTATTTAGAATTAGTAGAAGTTTATAATAATTTAGATAAATATGAGTTAGAAAGTAATTTAGAAGAAGTTATAGATAAGTATCAAAATCAAATAAAAGATGTTTCATGGGATGAGTTTAAAGTAACTTCAAAACAAAGTTCGGTTAATGGTTTTGATAAGGTGTATAAACTTTATGATTCTTTAGAATATCAATTTGAAAAAAAAGATACTAGAAATAGGGCTTATAAAGCTTATAGAAATTGGTTTGTAAAGTTTGTTGAAAAGAATTTTGCAAAGAGAAGAGGTTCTTTAGGGTACAATTTAAATTTAACTGAAGAAGATATAATTTTAATGACAAAAATTTGCATAAATAATAATAAAAAGCTTAAATTAAATGTTTTATTTGAAGAGTTTGAAAAAAGAGGATTATTCTTTGATATGGACTCAAGCAAAAAAATAATTCAATTGTACGAAAAATTAAACTTACTAGAAAAGAAATCAGATAGTGGGGATGCACAATATGTTAGATCAATTTTATAGTTATTTATCAGAAAGAATTTTAGAATTTTTTAAAGATAATCCTTTAAATTCAGGAGCAAAATATAATATTCAATTTGAAACTGAAGAACAAGTGAGAACTTTATATAATATTTTAAAGGAAAATACTTTAAGTGAAACTTATGAATATAAAGATGGAAATGGAAATATTAAGTATAAATCATATAAATTAAATTTTCAAAATGGTAAGGATTTAATAGTAGCGGCTACTATTGATAATGTTCAACCAGACTTTTTAACTAGACTTAGAAACATGGTTGGGCATGAAAAAGGGTATGAGAATAAAGGAATACTATTTATTCACAATACAACATTAGATAGCATTATAGGTGGTACTGAATCTTTCTCAAAGGAAGGTATGCCATTTCATGTTAATTATATTCAAAATAATATTAAAGAGAAAATTTTAAATAATAATCTTAGTAAAGTGGACAAGGTTATTGTTGAAAAGGATCTAGAAAGAAAGAAAAATTCTATTTTCCAAGATAATAATTCTATTTTTGAATATAAAGAAATATTAGAAATAATAAATAAAGGCTATATAGCTAAAAATGAGTATAGAAATTTTGGTTTATTTTATGATAGTACATTGGGAAATTTGTCAGGAAAAGAACTTAAAAATAAAATAAGTGAAAATGCTCTATATTTTAGCAGAGTAGATGAAATACATAATTATGGTAATCCAGAAACTCAATTAGAAAAATACTTTGATGATAAAGGAATTGATAAATTAAAATCTGATGACTGGAAAGATGTTAATTATAATTATGTTAAAAAATCTGCTGAAGATAAAAAGCAAATAAAACCTCTAGAGTATATTGGATCTTCCTTAGGGTGGGATAAAGAAGAGGGAACTTCTAAGTCTAAATCAAGAATTAGAAATATAATAATTTTTAACGAAGATAACTTAGAGGAAATAAATTTAGAATTTACTTTTGATGGAAAACTAAAAAAAGAATATATTAATGAAAAAGCAATAATAGGTGATTTGGAAGCTACTACTTATGATAGAAAATTAAAAGTTACTCTAAAGATTGATGAATTTAATTCAAAATTCTATAAAGTTGTTTATAATCCAGAAAAAATTAAATTTGAATTCAAAATAGTAGTTTTAAATATTAATAAAAACTACTTAGAATGGATAAAGTCTAAATATTCATTAGTTGTTAAGAAAAATTATAACTATATTTCTATAAATACAAATGAATCAAGTATTATATTTAATGAATTTGGAGAAGAAGAAGGCTTTTATGAGTTGATTTGCAATAATGAACAGATTGATATTAACCCACAAGAATTAATGAAAATTAAAATATCAGAAGATTTTAATTATGAGAATGATGAAGAGCTTATTAGATTTAATGCTAAGATTGAAAATGAAATTATACCTTTTGGAATAATAGGTACAAATCAAACATTAGAATATGCAACAGGAATAAAAGTACTAAAATTAAAAAGAGAAAAGAAAACAGATTTTAAATATATTGGAGACACTAAGTTAGGTTTTGGAACTAAAGAATATTTAATAAGAGATGAATTTAGGAAAAATCTTGCTTTAGAAAAACAAATAATAGAAGATGGAGGTTTTTATTTTCTTGAAAACCAAGAAGGATTAGAAAGTATTGATATTTCAATATATCCTAAAGTTAGAGAAGCTTATTCTAATATTTTAGAGTATTATAAAAAATCTGAAAAATTACCTAGTTTGACTTATTTAAGTGATGAAGTGAAATTATTATATGGTGACTTTATAAGGGTTTATTTGGAAGCTTTAAATTCAATTCATGAAGCAGGATATTTAAATAATGAAGAGAAAAACCTTTTAAAATTAGGAGCAATAAAAAGAGAAATAGAAGATAAAGAATTAATTTTCACACCATTACATCCTTTAAATATAGCTTACCAATTAAAAATAAATAATGATCTTGGGGATGAAGAGTTATCTGATGAAATTATTAAAAGATTTACTTCAACATATCTTTTACCATATATAGTTGGAGAAGATAAAGATTTACTATACATCCCAATGGAGCAATTACATTCTCCAGAATGGAAGTATTATGTTGATGAAAAATTACCAAGATATAAGGGTTCTAGAGAATTTGTATCTAAACTTGTTACAGAAAAAATTGAAGAGTTTGTAGACCATTTTAAATATTTATTTAATATGTCTGAAAATGCTACAATTAGACTAAATTTAATAAATACAGGTGATAGTAAGGAGATTCTTCAAGGAATTTTTAAATATTACGTAAAAAAACTTAAAGCAGGAGATTCTATACTTCCTATAGATTTATTTATATACTCAGATAAGAATATAACAAATGCCTTTGAAGAGATTGCTTTTAATGAAGATATATCAAGTATAAAAGGATTATATGGCATAGACTTAAGAGTTGATAATATGTCTGAAGAGGATGTTCTTAATCTTTATAGAGAAAAAGTCAAGTTCTATACCAAAAAAATTCAAGATGAAATAGAATATGCACATATTACATTTTTAGAGATGAGCGATGATATAAAAACAATAATATCAAATATGAGTGATATACCATCAGGAGTAATATTAAATGGTGAAATATCTGGAATTCCATCAGTATTTTTAGGGGATTCTTATAGAACAGGATTTGGTACTAAATATACAAATGTAGATACAGAATTAATGAATGTTGCTATTAAACTTAATGCTTTAAATACAGCTTCTAATGGAGATCCATTTGATAGCAATAGGTGTAAAGCTATTTCAGTTTCTAATGAAAGTAAATATTCACTAGATAATATATATAATTCAAGTCATTGGGTTACATTTATAAATCCAAAAGTTGATTTAAATTTCTTTAAAAATGATCCTAATGCAAAAGATTTATTAATAATACATTATAGCGATCAATATACAACTGCTGGAGGATATGATGCAATAACTGTAACTAGAAAATCAACTCCATATCAAAGAGTAATAGAAGAATTTTTAGATAATAATTATATAGAAAATTCTAAAGAATTTTCACCAATGATAATAAATATGTTTAATGCTATAAATGGAGATTGGTTATTAAGAATGCTATCTAGTAAATCATATTTCCCTAAAGAAAAAATAAGTATACTTTCAGCTATAAAATTAGCATTAGCTAAGTTTAAAAATGAAAATATAACATGGATTCCAATATCATTAGAAGAAATTTTAAGAGTTTCTGGTGGTGTAGGTTTAAAGCAATCAGACGGGTTTTTCTCTGTTAAAAATTTAGGATTTGATAATAATGGTGCTACAAGTGATGATATATTGTTAGTTGGAATAGAAGAAAGAAATGATGATGTTTTTGTTCACTATTATCCTATAGAAGTAAAAATAGGTATAAATGATGATAGTTACATAGAGAAGGGCATAACTCAAGCTAAAAAAACTAAAAGTCTTCTTAAAGAAATCTTATTACTTAAAGAAGGAGAAAAACATTTAAATAAAAAAAGAGTATATAGAAATTTCTTAATGCAATTAATAGTTTCTAGTGCAGAAAAGCTAAATTTATATGGAGTATGTGATAATCAAAATTTAGAGAAGATAATAGATTCGGATTTAAGAAGAAAATTACTAAATGAAGAATACACAATAATTGATTCAATGGATGAAATTATAGGTCAAGCTGCTGTAGTATCATTTAAAAATGGTGCAACTAAAAATACTTCTAAGATAATAAATGATGTTATGCTTATAGAAATGCAATCACAATATGGAATGCAGTTTATAACCAAAACAGTTAGCGAAATTGAAGAATTAATTCCTAAAGTTGATTTTTCAGAAGTAGAAAATGTTGAATATGTAAATGATCAAAGTGTAGATAATAAAGAAATTATTGATGATACAGAAAATAAAAATAGCATAAAAAAAGAGATTGTTTATAATGATAAAGTAGAAGAAATAGTTAAAATAAGTGAAAATGGTTCAGAAAATTGTAAACAAACAATAGCTTGCTATAATAGCAAAGTAGAAGAAGAAAGAAATATGGAAATAATATTTGGAACTAATGAAAAAAACAATAGAAAAATAATTTTTTATCCAAATGATACTAACAAAGTTCTTCACACTAATACTGGAATAATAGGCACTATGGGAACTGGAAAAACTCAGTTTACCAAATCTGTAATTACTCAAATTCATAGAGAATCAAACCATAATGTTTATGGAAAAGATATTGGAATTCTTATTTTTGACTATAAAGGAGATTATAACAAGTCAAAAAAAGATTTTATAGAGGCTACAGATGCTAAAGTTTTTGAATTATATAGTTTACCATTTAATCCATTATCAGTAATAAAGGGGCCAAACTCAAAGCCAATGCTTCCACTTCATACTGCTAATAGTTTAAAAGAAACTATTACAAAAGGATTTAGACTTGGTAATAAGCAAGAGACAGTGCTAAGAGAACTTATAATGGAAGCTTATAAAAAAAGAGGAATTATCAAGAATAATCAAGAAACTTGGAATAAACCAGCACCAACATTAAAAGATGTTTATGATGTTTATGAGTCAAGAGAAGACTTGAAAAAAGATGATAGTTTATATTCTGCTTTAAGTAATCTTATAGATTTTGAAATATTTGAACCAGATCCATTTAAAACCAAGAGTTTATTTGAAATTATAGATGGGGTTACAGTAATAGATTTATCAGGATATGATGAAGGAATACAAAATCTAGTTGTGGCAATTACATTAGACTTATTTTATGCTCAAATGCAAGCAGGTGGACATAGTAAAATAGAAGGTAACTTAAGACAGTTAAATAAAATAATATTAGTTGATGAAGCAGACAATTTCTTAAGTAAAGATTTTACAGCTTTAAAGAAGATACTAAAAGAAGGAAGAGAATTTGGTGTAGGAACAATACTTTCAACTCAATTACTAACTCATTTTTCAACAGATAAGAATGACTACGCTAATTATATATTAAACTGGGTTGTTCATAGAGTTGATGATTTAAATAATAGAGATGTTAAAAAGTTGTTCAACGCTCAAAGTAAACAGGAAGAAGATAAGATAGTAACAACTATAAAAGGTTTAGCAAAACATCATAGTTTAGTTAAAATAGGTGATAGTGAAAGACCTTCATTTATGAAAGATTTAGCTTTTTGGGAGTTATTAAAAAATTAAAGAGGAGATAAAAAATATAATGAAAATAGATGCAGATGGATGTACTTTAAGAGGAATTTTAAAGGAAGATATAATATATGAAATTCCAGACTATCAAAGAACTTATTCATGGAGTGAAAATCATATAGATGATTTATTTAATGATATATATTCAGTTATAGAAAGCAAAAATAATCATTTTGTAGGAACAATTGTGTTTAATTCAGAAAGAAAAGACGACGAAAAAGTGTTGGAAGTTATTGATGGTCAACAAAGGTTAACAACAATAATGATTACTCTTTATGTTATAAGAAGATTTTACAGTGAAAAAATTTTTTCAAAAGAAGATTCAATTAATCATAGATTAAGCAATATTCAAAAATTACTTGAATTTTCAAATGATGATGGAGAAGTTATAGGGTTAAAATTAAATTTAGGAGTAGTAAATAGAGAGTTTTTTAAAGAATACATTGTTAATGGATGGGATAAAGATAAAGATTATTTAGAATGTATAAAGAATAAGTTTAAAAATAAAGGGGATTTAAAGGCAAATGAAAAAATTGTAAAGGCATATGATTATATCTATTATATGGTTAAGAACAAAATTGGTTATATAGAGAAAAGTTATGATAATTATGATGATATAAAAAATATATATGACAAATTAAGAAAACTTCATGATGCTATATTAGATAAGCTAGAAGTTGTGTATATAGAAGTAAAGAATGATGTTGATGCTTTTTTAATTTTTGAAACGCTTAATGAACGTGGGTTAGAGCTTTCATCTGTAGATTTGATTAAAAATAAACTATTTAAAAATTGTTCCAATAAAAATGATTTTGAAGAATTAAAAAAGAAGTGGACAGAAATTACATCTACAATAGAAGATAACAAAGAGTTAAAGAACTTTATAAGATATTACTGGATATCAAAATATAATTTTGTACGAACTCAAGATTTATTTAAAGATATAAAAAATTATTTAGGAAAAGACTATGAAAAAGCCAAAAATATGATAAATGATTTAGATAAATTGTCTAGATATTATAAATTATTAATAGATCCTAATGAGAATATTATAGAAAATAAAAATTTAATTAATGTTTTAAGAGAAACTAAGGAATTGAAATTTAATTCCCATTTTCCAATTTTAATTGCAGCTCTTAAAAAATATGATTATAAAATCAATAATCAAGATTTTTATAAAGTAGCAAAATTATGTTTGAATTTTTTAATAAGGTATATTTCTATTTTAAAAAAGAAAGCAACAGCAATAGAAAAGTTATTTGGAGAAATTGCTAGAGAATTTAGTATAGACAAATTATGCTATGAATTTAACAAATATGCTAAAGATAATGAATTTCAAAATGCGATTGAAATTATAGAAGTTAAGCAAAAGCCATATTCAACATATTATTTGTTAATAGAATATGAAAAAAGCTTGCATTCAAATGAAGAATGGATTGCGCCTGGAAGAAAAAGTGTTACTATTGAGCATATATTACCTCAAACAGTATCTGAGTCTAAACAATCTGGTAAAAAATGGATAGAGGTTTTTGGAGATAAGGAAAAATGTGATTTATACCTTAATAGATTAGGTAATCTTACTTTATTAGGGCCAAAAGCACAAAGCAAAACATCAAATAAATTTTTTGATAAAAAACAAGATGTATATAAAGAATATACTGATATGTTTATGACTAAAGAATTATTAGAATATGATAAGTGGGGTATTGAAGAAATTGAAAAAAGACAAAAAGAAATGGCTAAAAAATTTGTAGAAATTTTCACTTTAGATATTAAAAAATTATAAATTAATATTACTGTTATAAATAGAAAGACATGTAGAAATTTTCTACATGTCTTTAATTAAATATTAAGTTTTGATATATCATCAATACGTGAACTTTTGTTTAAACTAATTCTAATAAAGTGATTAGTATAATTGGCTTTTCCAATCTTTTGTATAACATATGATGGTTCACCAATTCCACAAGCAGAACCTGCTGAAATAGCTATTTTAGCAGCTAAATTTTTTATTAGCATCTCATTTATTACATTTGGTATAATTATACCTATTACACCTGGTATTTTATTTTCAGGATCTCCTAAAAACTCTATTTCAGGATATTTTTGTTTTAAAATTTTTTTAGTTTCTTCTTCAAGTTTAAGTATTTTTCTTATGTAATTATCCATGTCTCTTTTTGCAATTTCACAAGCTTTCCCGAATCCTATTATGTTATGAACTCCATGAGTTCCAGCTCTATATCCAAATTCTTGTTGACCACCATGTATAAGAGAGGTCATTTTGTAATTGTTAAAACTTTCTTGTCTTATAAAAGAAGCTCCAACGCCTTTAGGTCCATAAATCTTATGGGCAGAAAAGGATAAAAAGTCTACTGGAGTTTTCTTTACATCTATAGAAACTTTTCCTAATACTTGTGTTGCATCAGAATGTATAAGTATATTATTATCTTTGGCAATCTTAGAAAGAGAGTTTATATTATTTAAAGATCCAATTTCATTGTTACCCCATATAAAAGAAGCTAAAATAGTATTTTCTTTTATAGAATTTTTAAAACTTTCATCAGTAACTTGACCATATTCATTAACGGGTAAGAAACTTACTTCAAAACCTCTATCAATTTTTTTAGTAGTTTTTTTCTTTTTTAGAAATTGACTTGCAATTGTTTTATCTGGATTATTCCAAAATACATCACCATTTAAAAACTTACATGTTTGTAAAACTGATTTATGTTCTACAGTTGAAGTTATAATATGATTTCCTTTATCTTCATAAAATTTAAGATAATCAGAAACACCTTTTATAATCATATTATTACTTTCAGAAGCACCACTTGTGAAAATAATTTCTTTTGCGTTTGCATTAATTAAATTAGCTAATTGCTCTCTAGCGTTTTCTACAGCTTTTTCTGCATTAACAGCTAATGTGTAGTGTCTACTAGAAGGATTACCATATTCTTCTTTTAAATACGGTAACATCGCTTCCAAAACTTCTGGGTCAATTGGAGTAGTAGCACTATTATCTAGATATATCATATACTATCATCTCCTTCATCAAGTATCTTAGTTATAAATTTTTCTAAGTTACCCCCTGAGTATTTATATTTATTATAAAGAAGTTCAGCACCTCTATCCATATGAAGTTTCATATAAGTAGGATAGTAGTCATCATCTGAAATATGTCTACCTAAATTCATTTCAATAAGAGCTTTAAATACAGCATCAAATTCACCAGTAACAGTAGATCTTTGTAGTTCAAGACCATTCGTATCATTATTTTTATAATACTCAATTGATTTCTCATGATTTAAAGACATTGAAACAGCTATTTTACTTAAAATAAATGGTTTAAGGTTTGAACTTCCAGTCAATTCTTCAAATATTTCTTTTGTTCTTTTTGATGTTTTTAATCTAAATCCCATAATTACACCTCAAAATATCCTTTTTTAACTTCTGTCTTTCTTAAGTTTGTGTTGTAAACAAGTAGATATTCATTACATACATAAGGCTTAACAACTTGATATAAGTCATTATCAATTTCTTTGTTAGTTGAAAGTATAATAACTTGTTTACTTATGTTAGGTAGATAAGTTGTTGTCAAAGCGTTTCTATGAGTTTCATCTATACGTGCATATGGTGTATCAATTATAAATGGTATTTCTACACTTGAACTCTTTATAATAGCCCAAATTAAACAAAGTATATAAATTTGTTTTTCTCCTTTTGAAAAATCATTTATATTAACTTTTGAACTTAGAGAAATATATTGAACTAAAGAAAGTTGTTCAAGTTTTTTAGTTAAACTTTTATAGTTTGGCACATTAAAATGATTAAATAAATCATCTATAAATTTTGGACCGTATTTCTTTTCAGTTCCTTCGAATCCAAGGTTAGTTAATATATTTAATATTTCATTTGTATCATATTCTTTATTTATATAAAGAGTAGAGTTAAATGAATCATCAATCACTATACTATTTACATAGTTGTCTTTTCTTATAATATTTTTAAATATACTTATAAATTCATTTTCTATAGCATCAATTTTATCTCTAGTAATATTTTTTAAAAGTTTATCTAAATAGCTAATTATATTAGATGACATTTCTAAAATATTGTTATTTTTTAATAATGAAGTAAGTTCATTTTTAGCTCTTGTTAAATGGTATTCTTTTAAAGATAATTGAGCGTTTTTCTCTTCAAGTTTAGCTTTTGAAGAAGTTATTATATTTTCATATTGACTTATTTCCTTGTTTAAAACAGAACTCTTTTCTAAATAACTATTTAAAAAATCACCTGAAACTGTTGAATTAAGTTTTTCTCTTAAAATCTTAATACTTAATGAAATTCCTTTAAGTCTAGTGAATTTTGATAATATATCAAATTTTAAATCATTACTTTTACCTAATACATTATTAATTATAATATTAATTAAACTTTTATCTTCATTTGAAAGTTCTAGAATATTAGATATATCATTCATTTTATCTATTTCAAACATTTCATTTAAAAGAGTTAAGGCTATTTCATCATAATTAACATTATTATGTTTAGGTAAATGTTTGTTTAGTGTTGATTTTATAATGTTACCAGATAACTTTTTACTTATACTATTAAATGAAATAAGTGAATCTTCTTCATCAATTTGCTTCTTAGTATTTTTTAATAGTTTAGAGACTATTAAAAATGGAAGAGTATCATTACAGAAATCTTTAATTTCTTGATTTATTTCTGTACGTTCAGATTCAAGCTTGTTAATCTCTGAATTTAACAATAATCTTTCCTCTTCAAAAATACCACCACTATTTCTAAAATCATCTTCGGAATTTTGTTTTCTTATATAAAGATCATCCAGTAGAGATTCGTTATTAAAAATTATATTTTCAAGTTCTGATATATTATTTTTAAATTCATGTGTTTGAGATAAAAGCTCATAATATCTAGCTTGAGCTTCATCTAAATTTTTATTTGATTTAGAATGTGTTCTTTGATAAGAAAGCAATTGTTTTTTCAATACATCAAAGGTATCATAGTTGAAAAGTTCAAGTACAGATTCTTTTAAGTTCGAACTTGATGATTTACCAACAAAGAAATCACTTAACTCTTCACCATCAAAGAAGAAAAAGTCGAATAGTGAAGGAGGTAAAACTGATTTTAGATATTTGTCGAAATAAAGTTTGTCATCTTCAGAAAGTTCATTATTATTTAAAAATACTTTGAATTCTTCATTTAATTTATGATTTTTATATCTCCATATACGTTTTAGATAATAATTTTTAATTTCTGTTCCTTCTTTAAAGGAAAGAGTTAATCCTATAAATGATTCTATATCTTCATTTTTAAATGCATTATCATTAATATTATTTTTAATTTTAGTTTGGTAATTATAATTATTACCAAGGTAACCATAAGTTGTAGGACCATATATACAAAGCTTAATTGCTTCAAATAGAGTAGATTTACCAGCTCCATTTTCACCACCAATTAAAACTATGTTTTTATTACCATTTGGAGTAAATGAGAAGGTAGTTTCGTCTTCGTATGATCTAAAGTTTTTAAGTGTTATATTATTAATTATCATTGTCTATCTCCTCAACTAAACTTTTGTGTAAATGTTTTTGATTTAATAATTTGCTTATAGATTTATCTAGTATGGTTTTATTTGTAAAATGTTTATATTTATTGCTTTCTATAAGTAATTTATTAATTAAATCTTCTGGAATATCTGTTTCTACACATAAATTAGATATTGTTTCTAATGTAGAATTATCAAAAATAGGTTTTTTATAATCATCCCAAGGAAGTCTATTCCCTGTTTTGTTATAATAAATTTCAACTAAGCTTCTACGAGTTAAATCTTCCTCGTTATCCCAAATTTTATCTATTGCTTCTAACTCTTGAATTGTTATTAAATCAAGGTCATATGACTCTTGGATTTTAGATTGAGTTTCAAGTAATTTTTCAAGAATAAGTTTTCTAGCTTTAAAATTAAATGGACCATAACCAACAACATTTATGAATTCACCTTTTGAATCAGATTGAATTTTACTAAGATCTAATTTAATATCTTCACCATATTCAATTGTTGGAATTAGTTCAAGGAATATTTTATCTTTATCTGTTGATTTTTTATTTAAAAATTCATCAGTTTCTCTAGATCTAACTAAATCTATATAACCTTCATTATTTTCTTTATCAAAGAATAGATGATTTTTATCAATAATATAATCATTTAGTAAAGGCATTTTGTCTAAGTAAAGTTTTTTATAATAATGATTTCCATCTCTTCTATATTGTTGCCTATATTCATGTTTATCACGTATGCTTAATAGCCAACTTCTAAAATCAAGTAGTGGTTTAAGTTCAGTTTCTCCGCTTTCTATAAATCCAGTTAATGATTTATCTTCTTTTACAACAGTACAAATCCAACAACCAAATCTAGAATTTCCGCAAGATGGTGTCTCTGAATCGTTTGTTACAGTGAAAGGACATTCTCCACCTTCACCACCCATATAAAGGGCAAATAAATCATTATTATTAGTTCCCCATGGAGTTTCACCATTATTTGAAAGTAGAATAGCCCAAACATCATCAGTTGTAAGTTCAACAATAGGATTATAAACATAAGTATTCTGTAGAGTCACATGAGGAGTTAATAAATAACCTTCAATTTCTCTATTTTTTATTCTAATTCCTCTTGCTATACTTTCAGATTTTCTAACACCAAGTAATACAACAACCTCACCATTTTCTTTGACTTTATCTTCGATAAATTTATTAGAAGGTTTGATTTTTAATCTTTCAGTACACCATCTAAATCTAATAGAAGTAGGGGTTGGAAGACCCTTACCAATTACATTAGCCCAAAATGTATTATTATAATCTGGGTGTATCATATCGGTATATAAAGGTAATCCTAAATTTTTAGCACCTTCATTTATGTATTTTGAGTTTTGTTGTAAATAAGATAATACTATAGGATTTTCAATTAATGTATCTGATGAAATTACATAAACAGGTTTATGTCTTTCTTCTTTTGGTAAGTTTTGAAGCATCTTAAATGCTAATAAAACAACAGTAGTACTATCTTTTCCACCACTATATCCTATAACCCAAGGTCTTGAATCATTTTTATACACACGAGTCATTTCATCTAGTATATTATTAATTTTATCATTTATATTTAAACTATTCATTTTTATTTTCCTTCTGCTTTCTATATGAATTTTCTAATTCTAATTCATCTTTATTAAGTTCAAGACCAAGCTTTAATTTTATAAAGTTTGTTGTGAGCTTTATGTAATTAGAATTTTTTACTATACGTCCGTTAGTTCCAATAGCACGATTACCCCAATCTTCTAGATTAGATCTATTCCAATTAATTTCATTTAGTTTAATCATATATTCTTGCCAATTAGATTTATTTTTTCTGAAAAGACAATTTCCTATAACACCTAGAGATTCAAGAATTACAGCATTAGAACTAATATAAGATTTTCTAAAGATACTTGGGCTAATTTCTTTATTAAAAACAAATTGCCATTCTTTCATATTTGTACATAAGCAATCCCAAAATTCATATACAAATTTTTGAGTAGATTCATCCTTAGGATTAAGTTTACAAAGTAGCTTTTTATTTGTTTCATTTATACTACTTAATGTAAATAGTTTGTTTGAATACTTAGACAAAGAGGGCTGTTCCCTATCTGTAAAATATTTCAGAAAATTATTTTTTTCAATAAGTGATTTAGTGGTTAAGGCAATTGGATCTCTAGAATCATATAAAATACCTATTGATTTTGAAACATTAACAGCATGCTTATTTAAATCAGCAAATATCTGTTGACTTCTATTAAGTCCTTCATCTATAAATAAAACTACTGATATAGTTTCGCTACTTAATTCAGTTGAAACTTTTAAAGCTTCCTCAATAGCTGCTCTTCTATGCTGACCGTCATTAATTAATAATCTACTATCCATGGACACTTGCAAAGTTCCAATATTTTCATTTGAAGCTTTTTCAAAGGGTTCAAATGAAAATTCACCATCAATTGATGCTGTAACAGAAGAAAATACATAGTCATTAGGATTATCAATCATATAGGATGTTATTTCAGGTATTCTAGATTTATTTAACAATCTTTGTGCACGATATTCTGGAGGTAGTTCATCATCATTAAAAATAAATAACTTTGATAGTACAGATAAAGGACACATAATTACGAAAAACTCTCTAGATGCCTGAATTCCTTTAAGTGCTGGAAATTTATAAAAGAAATTATTATCCATTTTTAACCTCCTTACGTACGTAATCATAGTAATTATTATATCAAAAAAATATATATGAGTAAATTAAAGAATTTATAGCAATTATGATTTTATATAAGGATATAATGGTTTAAGTTATATTTAAATAAAAGAAAAGGAGTATATCAAAATATAAATAAAGTTATTTTGATATACTCCTTTTCTATAAAAGACTTGAATTTGTGACGAGTTTTATTTAGGTTGATTTATGAGTAAAATCAATCTGTCATAATACTATAACTAAATTTAATAAGTCTTATTAATTTCTATTTATAATATTTTAAACAATAAATCTGCTAGAACACCAACCTATGTTTCCATTATATCTAACTTTATACCAATCTCCATTTTTCTCTAAGATTTCAACCCTATGGCCATTACCCATTACAGTCAATCTAGAAGAAGTAGAGGAGTCTTTAGATGAGTGTAGCCATAATCCTCCATTAGCTTTTATATGGGCTGACTTTAATGACATTTCACTAATATTTGATTGAGCTAGATGAGCTGGTTTACTTTCTTCCACAACATTACTTTGTGATGTTACTGGATTAGTTAGGAATTTACTTGCACACCAACCTGTATTTCCATTGTAGTCAACTTTAAACCAACAACCACTTTCTTCTAAAACTCTTACCTTTGACCCTTTGTTCATTATAGTTATTCTAGAAGAAGCAGAAGAGTCTTTAGTAGAGTGTAACCATAAACCACCATTAGCTTTTATGTAAGATGTTTTTATGCTACTACTAGTAACAGGTTTAATTACTTGAACTGTCTTATTTTTCTCTATATGTTTACTTTGTGAGTTTTCAGAGATAACAGTTTTGTTACTTAAGAATTGGCTTGAGCACCAACCCATAGTTCCATTGTAGTTAACCTTATACCAAGAATCGCTTTCATCTAAAATATCAACTTTTTCTCCATTACCCATTATTGTAATTCTAGAAGAAGCAGAGGAGTCTTTAGTAGAGTGTAGCCATAAACCACCATTTGCCTTTACAGATGCTCTTTTAACATTGGTTAAAACTGGTTTACTTTCCTCAGTAGATTTAGAATCATTAGTTTTACTTTCTTCTACAGCTTTACTAGGAGTATTTGCTTTAATTTCTTCTGTTTTATTAGATTCAGCTTGGTTAACTACTTTACTTTTATGAGAAGTAGGTTCACTTAAGTACTTGCTTGCACAGAAACCAGTTTTACCATTGTAATTAACCTTAAACCAATCTCCACTTTCTTCTAAGATTGTAACCTTTTCACCATTATCCATAATTGCTAATCTAGAAGAGATATAGGAATCCTTAGAAGAGTGTAACCATAGTCCACCATTAGCTTTTACATAAGCAGTTTTAACAGTTGTCAAAGCAGGTTTGCTTGTTTCAGATTCTTTGTTATCTTTACTTTCTTCCAAAGTTTTATTAGGTGTAGTAGGCTTACTTTCTTCTACTTTTTTATTAGATTCTTTAGATGGAGCCTCTTTTTCTTCTAAGAAGTTAGTATATCTATTGCTTATGTAAGCTTTTTTTCCATTATAAAGAACTTCATACCATCCATTTGATGCTCTACCAGTTACAGTTAATTTATCTCCACCCTTAGCTAGTACTACAGGATTAATCCCTTCAGTAGTAGGGAATGGTTTTTCATTAACATAAACATCTTGCTTAGCTGTTACAGTACCCTTTAAGGATTTAACTGTATAATTATGATTCTTTGAGATAACAGGATTTGATGTTACAATGTTTGTTTTAACAATGTCAGAATTTTCATTTCCTTTTGAAGAATTTCCTTTATATTTGTAGTATCTTGTAGCTTTATATTGTCTATTCCATCCATTTTCTTTAGTAGGAGCTTGTCCATTTAAATTACGATGGGCATATGCATCTCCATAGGTATAAGCTTCATTTCCCATTACATAGGCAATACCATTTGCTTTATCCTTCCAGCCCATAAAACACATTGTGTGATATTCACCTGCAAAGATAATATCTCCCTTTTGAAGATTTGAAAAATCTCTGTGCATTTCCCAGTTATTATTTTCTAGCCAGTTCCAAAGGTTAGAAGTATAACCAATATGACTTGGAACAGGTACTCCTATTGCTCTTAAACAAGCACCTTGAAAGAAAACGCAAGTGTTGCTAGAATCACCATTATGCAAACGAATAGCTTCATTCATTGCATTAGATTGATTACTTCTAACACTTTCATATTCATATAATCTTCTATTAACATCTGAAGCAAATTCATTTGAGTTAGTAGATAAATTTTCAGAAGAATTCTTTAAATCTTTTTTAACAGGTAATTTTATTTCTTTTATAACAGGTTTTTGATTTTTTATCTCTTCTTTAATTTCATAAGAACTTTTCTTTTCACTTGTATCTTCTTTAACTTTACTTTCAGTTTTAACTTTAGCTTTATTTTCTTCTTTTGAGTCAACTTTAGCTTTACTTTTTTCTTCAATTTTAGGCTCAGTTTTTTTCTCAATTTCTAAATTATCATTACTATTTGTCTGTTTTTCATCTTTGATTGGGAGCTTAGTTTCTTTTGTATTTTTAACTACAGCAACATTAGAATTAGATAAGTCAATATTAATCTTATCGTTTGGTGGTTGTTGCTGTTGTTGTTGAACTATTGCTACCGCCATAAAAATCATCTCCTATTTTCTTAAATTTAAAATAGTGTATAATACTTAATTTTTTCATATAATTATACCACAATTAAAAATGTTAATAAATAATTAAATACTTATCAATAAAATATATTGATAAGTTATGCATTATAAATGCTTACTTTTAAAATAAGAAATTCAACTTTAAATTGTTTTAGAGGAGATATTATGTGCTGTGTAATTGTAAATGGAAAAGTTATAAGAAATGAAGATCTTTGTATAGGGTGTGGAGAATGTATAGAAGCATATTAAACAAGAGCATTTATTCGTTCAAAAGAAAGTTATTGTAGAGTTTTAATAGGAGGAAGAACAAGTAAAATATTAAATGAAAAGAAGTGGTTACAAAAATAAACAATAAGTTATTACAAAAACAATTAGATGAGTGGAAAAAAGAAAATAAATAGGATTAAGGAATAAAATTAAATAATAATAAATAAAAATGTAAAGTAGACTAGTCTACTTTGTTTTTTTGTGAAAAATATATTATTTTTGGAGGAATTATTAGTATGGCAAGATTTACTTTACCAATAGAAGATTTAGTGATAAATAGGGGCATAAATTATAATAGAGCAATTGTAATTGGGCCTATTATAATGATGAAGTTTATGTGTGAACTTACAAAGGAATTAAACATTCCTACTACGGTAAGTTTAAATCCAATAATGGTTGATGGAACTGGAATGTGTGGTGCTTGTAGGGTTACAGTAGGTGGAGAAGTTAAGTTTGTATGTGTTGATGGACCAGAATTTAATGGCCATTTAGTAGATTTTGATGAATCGATTAGAAGACAAGCTATTTATAGAACAGAAGAAGGACGAGCTTTTTTAAAACTTAAATAAAAAAAGGTGATTTTTCATCCTCATTTCAGGAATTATCAAAATATAATGCTTTACCTGCTGTATGTGGTAGGGTTTGTCCACAAGAATCTCAATGTGAAGGAAGGTGTGTTTTAGGAATAAAGGCAGAGGCAGTAGCTATTGGTCAATCAGCAAATGAAATTTTAACTAGGGTAAATCTTATGAAGGCTTTTAAAAATAAAAGTAATACTCAAGTGTGTGAGAATGAAACTTGGAGAAGAGGATTCTTCAGGAAGAAGAAGACCTGTTGAAATTGAAAAGTCAGAATTTGTTATGGGTGTAGATAGTGTAATAATGTCCTTAGAAACTTCACCTAATCCACTAATAGCTAATGCAACAAATGGATTAAAAACTAATAAGAGATGATGTCTCCTTGTAGATGAAGAAAGTTTAAGTACTTCCTTAAATGGAATTTATGCTGGAGGAGATGCTGTTACAGGAGCAGTCACAGTTATTCTTGTTATGGGAGCTGGAAAGAAAGCTGCAAAGTCTATTGATTCATATTTAAGAAAAGGATAGTAAATAATAAAGGATGAGTTTCATATGAAATTTCAAAAAAATAAAGTGACCCTGTTAATTTTTGGTATTATAGTAATTTCAATAACAATAATTGCCTATATATTAAGACCTATGAATTTATTTAGTTTTATTTTATTTTTAATTTATGTATTTTTAGAAATATTTTTATTTAGACTTTGGATATTAAGCACTTATGGGTTTATTTGCATTAATTGTGGTAATACTTTTAATATAGGAATAATGAAAAGACTTTTATTTTTTAATAAAAATAAAAAATGTCCAAAATGTAAAAGTACAAATATAATAAAGGAATATCTTTGGAGTTATTGTTTAAATCAGTGGAATGATTTAGATGAGGATTAATGAATTTAGATAAATTAATATTCCATTATTGAAGTATAAATTTAAATTAAGTTATATTTTAGTTATAAATGAAACGTATTTGACATATTTTTATTTTATAATTTACAATATAATAAATTACTTATATTTATATAGGAGGTAGAAACATGAGAAGAGAATCAAATCCTGCATTAGCAGCTGGATTTGAAAAGGCTGTTAGTGATGGAACAACCATGACTGTTAGAGGAACTATAGTAAAAATATTAATAATGACGGCTATTTTAGGTGTTGCTTTTGTTTATAGTTGGATAGCTTTTCAAAATCCAGATGTGAATTATAAAAGTGCTTTAGTGGTTTCACTAGGAGGATCATTAATTTTAGGACTAGTAACATCATTCATACCAAAGGTTGCACAGTTTACAGCAGTTTTCTATGCTGCTTTTGAAGGTGTTCTTTTAGGATCTATATCAAGATACTTTGAAAGTGTTTTTCCTGGAATAGTATTTCCAGCTATGCTTTTAACAATAGTATGCTTAGTTGCTACAGTACTTATATATAGAAGAACTCCAGATATAGCTAGCAGAATTAGCAGAGGAGTTTTCATAGCTATAATATCAATTGGAGCTATTTACTTATTAGGAATGGTACTTAGTTTCTTTGGAATAGTATTACCTATATATGGTTCAGGAATAATTGGTATAGGATTTAGTTTATTTGTTGTTGCTGTTGCTACAGCAAGTTTAATAGTGGACTATGATTTCATATTAAAAGCTTCACAATATGGATATCCAAAATATATGGAATGGTATGGAGCTTTTGGGTTAATGGTAACTTTAATATGGTTATATACTCAAATACTAAATCTTTTATCTAAATTTTCAGATAACTAATATAAAAAAATAATAAATATAAATAAGAAGCTTAGATCAAATTTAATAAAAATTGTTTTTATAAGCTTCTTATTTTTTGCCCTATTTTAGATTAATCTCTAAAATAGGGCTATTTATTTAATTAAATTTTATAAAGTTAGCAATACATAAATAAAAAGTAAATTATTTCAAATAGACACCTTTAAGTATTTACATATATGGTAAATAAAGTATAATTATTATAAAGAGAACTTGAATTTTATGCCTTGTAATGAAGAGATTTAGTAATAAATGAAGTTTTATGGTATATAAACTCATATTAGTAGTGGGTTAGGAGGAAGTTATGGAGAATAGGCACGAAGATAACTTAATAGATGAATTTAATGAATTGGTTTCAGAAATAAGTAAATCAGTCTTTGAGAAATCTATTTATAGGGATTTAAAACTTACGGAAGAAAATTTAATAAAGACTCTTACAAGTACTTCAGAAAAAACTGCTACAATAAATAGAAATAACTTAATAAGTTTACAAAATAATTTAAAGGTAATATTAGATGAAGCTATATCTGACTTTAATTTAGGAGTTGAACAAGGGGAAGAAACCTTTGAGAAAAAAGCTAATGAATTTTTAAAAAATATAGAAGATGTATCTTCTAAGTCGAGAGAAAACATTTACGAATTAAAAGAGAAAGCAAAGGAAACTTATGATGAAATAGAAAAGTTAAATAAGCAAGTAGAAGGTATAAATAAAAATATAGGACAATTATCAGAGGAAGAAGGTATTCAAAATATAGCTACTCTACAAAGAAGAGCTAAAGAATTAAGTGAAAATATAAAGGCAAATAGGGATATAGCTAAAGAGCATGTAGAAAAAATAGAAGAGATGGATAAAATGCTAAAAGGTGAATGCTTAAGAGTTATGAATTGCGTAAATAAACTAGAAAATAGATTAAAGATAGATAAGAGTGAAATTAGAGACAATTTCTTAGGATTTAAAGAATATATGGGAGATGGATTTGAAGAAATAAATTATAATATTAAATTAGAATTTAATGAAATAAAAGACAGTTTAGAAGAAGGAAATACCAATATGAATAACTCTATGGAATTATTAAATAGTGATATAGCTAAATATAATGTTGATGTAATAGATTCAATAAGAAGGCTTGGGGAGAGAGTTAATAATTTAGAGAGAAAAATATCTAGTATAAATAATGATATTGAGGAACAATTTTTTTATGAAGAATTAAAGAGTGAGTTAGATAAAAAATATTACTTTTTAGTAGCTAGTATAGTAATTATAGGCACTTTAGCAATTTTATTTTAGGAGAAAGCTATGTTGGTTAAGAAATATGAAATGAAAGTTTATAAGGATAAAGAAGAAAATAATGTTCTTTATAATTCATCAAATTTAAATGAGAAGTTTTTAAAGTTATATAGGGATATAAAACAATATGAAAGAGAAAATAAAATATTAATAATGACTTTGAGATTAAGGAAATATATAGAGAATTTAAAAATAGAGTTAGAATCCTTAGAAAATTTTGCTAGTAGTAATTATGAGAATAATAAAATAAATTCTTTTTTGAAGGGAGCTAAGAGAAAATTTAAAGAGATAGATATAAAAATGAACTCTATAAGCAAAGAAGATTTTAAAAATTTAGAATGTGAATTAATAGATGAGGTTTTATTAAATTTAAAGTATAAATTATTAGAAACTATTAAAGAGTATAATGAAGAGTTAAATAAGGATTATTTATATCATAATAAGTTAAGAATTGATTTTGGAATTCAATGTAAGGAGTTGAAAGAAAAGTTTTTAGTTGAATTAATAACTTACATAGAAAGTTCTTCTAAAAGAATTAAAGAAAATATCAATTTAAAAAGCAGAGTTGTACTAAAGGAAATAAAATTAACTTCAAAGGAAGATATTAATTTAAAATTAGTTGATATAATAAAAAATGATATTTTAGAACTAAGTGATATAAATGAGAGAATATTTAATATTTATTTAAAATATGAAAAAATAATTTATGAGAATTTTTTTGAAAGTTTAAATAAACTAGGAATAAGAGAATCAAGGAATTATGACTTATATAAGTGTGAAAAGGTTGATTATAAATCCTTAAATAAGCGATTTTTTAAGCTAATACAATTTTTCAATAAAGGTTTTTTAAAAAATAAAATTTTAATTGATATAGAGAAGTTCATAGGATATGAAAATATAGAAAATAAGATAGAAATAGAACTTTTATATGCCTTAGATTTATTTAAGGGAGAGTATATTAAAAGCATAGATGAATTAATTTTAAACTTTAAAGAAAGATTAGAGGAAAATATATATACTAATTTTGAAAGCAATTATGGAAATTTATTTTCAGTAGAAGATCAAAGTGAGATTTTAAATAATATGTATTTAAATTTAAAAAATATAGAATCAAGTAGCTTTAATAAGATAACTTTAATTGATTATTTAAATAATAGTAAAGAAAGTAAAAGATATATTTAATGTATCTTTTGCTTTTTTTGTATATTTTTTAAATTAAACTAAAAATATTAACATTTGATTTAAAACAAAATACAATGATTTGTCATATCAACTTTTAATTTATATAAAAATGTTGTATTATGAAAATATATAAGTATATAATTATATAAACAGAAATAGATAGGGGGTAATTTTTTGGGGAAAAAGAAGGGATTCACTATTGTGAGTATAATGCTTATTCTTGGAGTTCTTGTTTTTAGTTTTATTAAACAAAATACTTTTTTTAAAATGAAGGAAAGTAAAGTAATAGCAATGAAATACTATATGAATAAAGAAAGAAGTGAAAATTACTATAATTTACCTAGTAGTCTAGAGAAAAAGAGTATTGAAGAGGTAGTAAACATTTTAAATGAGAGTGATATTAAGGAAAAAAAGAATTTTGCACCAATAACTGATAGTGATAGGAAATTATATATTTTTTTAAGTAGTAGTGATGTAATTGTTATAAATAATAATAGTATAGATAAAGAGAAGTATATAGTTGAATATCCAAATTACTCAATTTTAGGTGCTAGTAGTAAATCAAAATATGTGGTAATAAACTCAGATAGTTTAAAAAATGTATTCTTAAATATAGAGGATTATTTTAAGGGCACAAACTCTTTTGAAGAGAGGATAAAAGTATAGAAGTTTTTTATATAATAATTTTATATTAATAAAAGCGATTTAAAAATTTTTTGAATCGCTTTTAATTTTGAATTTTATTTGATTTAATGTAAAATAATATTAATTACGTGTTAATAAATGCAAAGGGGAGAAAAAATTTGAAGATTAAATTAAACAATAGAGTTAAGCTTTTTTTAAAGATAACTTTTATAGTAGTAGTATTAGTTTTAGTGGCCTTTGGATTTAAAAATATGTTTGAAGAATTTAATATTACCTATTTTAATATGTATAGAGATAGGTTGCATTTTTTACAACTAATGTTAATTTCTATAGCTGGTATTATTGCATATATGCCTTTATCTACTTATGATTTCATTTTAAAAAAGAATGTTGGTATAGATATTAATAATAGAAAATTATATAAATATTCTTGGATAGCAAGTTCAATTGCAAGTTTACTTGGATTTGGAGGAGCTACATCATTAGCTTTTAAGCAATATTTTTATGGGAGTCATGTAAAGGATAAAAAGAAGCTTTTAAAAGAAATAGGAAAAATCATATTTTTAAACTTAACTGGATTGTCTGTATTATGTATAATTTATATTCTCTTAGAATTTAAGGATATAAAAAATTTAGGGATTATAAAATATGTAGTATACGGAGTTTCAGCATATGCTCCTTTGGTTATTATAAATTCATTATATAATTATAAAAAGAAAAAGGCTGAAGAAGGATTCACCTTAAAAGTTGTAGGAATATCCTTTGTGGAGTGGACCTTAAATATGATGCTTATATATTTAATCTTAGCTATTACAGGGGCTCATATAAAGTTGACAGAATATTTTTATGTATATGTAAGAGCTACAGCTATTGGTATAGTAAGTATGATACCTGGAGGTTTTGGAACTTTTGATTTAACATTTATAGATGGCTTTAAAGGATTAGGAGTGCCTATAGAACAAACTTTTTTAGTAATAATACTTTATAGGATAAGTTATTTTATATTGCCTGCAGCAATAGGGGTAATTCTATATATTCATGATTTTGGAATGAATTTTAAAGCTTTAGTAAAAAAATAATAAGGATTAAATTTAAAAATATTAAGAGGATATATTAAAATATAATAATAAAATTATTTTGATATATGACTATTTTCATCATATTTTAAGGTGAAAATAAGGAAAGCGAAATATTAAAGTAATATTTATAAAGTAAAATTATATAAGAGAAATAATTCTTACATTTTTGTAATGTAAATGAAATATTAATCAATGGATTTTTAAGGAAGATAAAGTGTATAATAAAATTGTATTTTAAACATAGGGAGGATAAAAGGTGAAGTTAAATATAAAGATAAGTGATAAGTTAAAATTATTTTTTAAGATAGCATTTGTTTCCGTAGTAATATTATTTATAGTTAGGGAATTTACTTCAGTATTTAAAAATTTCAATTCAGAATATTTCTTTATGTATAGAAATAAACTAGATTTTTTAAATCTATTAATAATTGCAGCATTAGGTATAATTTCTTATATTCCGTTATCTTTTTACGATTTTATTTTAAAGAGAAAAGTTGGAATAAGATTGAAGAATAGGAAACTATATAAGTATTCTTGGATAGCAAGTTCAATTGCAAGTTTACTTGGATTTGGAGGAGCTACATCATTAGCTTTTAAACAGTATTTTTATGGTGATTATGTAGATGATAAAAAGAAATTATTAAAAGAAATTGGTAAAATAGTAGCCTTGAATTTAACAGGATTATCAATAGTCTGTTGTACATATATGGGGATTCAAATATCTTCATGGAATAACTTAGGAATAATAAAATATGCCATAGGAATAATATCATTATATGCACCAGGTTTTATAATTTACTCAGCTTATAAATATAGCAAGACAAGGAATAAGTTAGAGTTTTTTAGTACTTTAGGTATTATATTCATATCATTTTTAGAGTGGCTTACAACAATAATTTTAATTTATGCGACTTTAAGAATAACAGGAGCAAAGATAGGTATTACTACTTTCTTACCAATATATATTGAGGCAGCTGTTATAGGTATAATTAGTATGATTCCAGGAGGAATTGGTACTTTTGACTTAAGTTTTATGAATGGATTAGAAGGAGTAGGTATTCCTATAGAGCAAACCTTATTAGTTATAATACTTTACAGAATAAGTTATTTTATAGTTCCAGCTCTTATAGGTGTATTACTTTTTGTCCATGATTTCGGTGGAAAAATAAATAAAAAGTTCAATGGATTGCCTTATGAGATAGTTTCTAAGGTGGCTTATAAGATAATGGTGTCTTTAGTATTTATATCAGGAGCTATTATGGTTTTATCCAATATAGCACCTCAATATTTATTAAAGATAAAATTATTAAAAGAAATTTTAGGTAAACAGGTATTAGGTTTATCAATTGGAATGAGCGTATTATTAGGATTTTTGATAATGCTTGCAGCTCTTATGATGAAATATAGAGCTAAAAGTATTTATAAAGCAAGTATTATTTTGCTTATATTAGGAATAATATTGTCATTAACAAATGGAATTAATCCTTATGAATTAGTATTTTTAGTTATTGTAGCTTACCTTTTATATTTAAGTAAGAGAATGTTCTACAGAGATAGTTTTGTTGTAAGTTGTAAAAATACCTTAATAGATTCAGGTATTTTAATTGCATCTTTTTCAATTTATTTCTTTATTTTAATTACTTTTGGGAAACATATTAAATATGTTGGGATAGTTCATAAAATGCCTTACAAGATGGCATATAAATTTGGATTTATAGCTTTTGCTTTAGTAACTATAATATATGTAACTATTTACTTTTTAAATATAAGAAGAAAAATTCCTGTTAAGACTTTTGATGAATGTAGAGAATATGTGGAAAATATAATAGAAGAATACAAGGGTGATTCACTAACTCATTTAGTATTTCTAAATGATAAGTATGTTTATTTAAATGAAGATAAGGATATTTTTATTCAATATGAAGTCTATGGAGATAAACTTTTTGTTTTAGGAAATCCTGTAGGAAATAGTGAAAATTTATTTAAGGAAATAGAAAAGTTTTGTGAGTATGCTGATAACTATGGTTATACACCAGTATTTTATCAGGTTAATGAAGAAATGATAAGTTATCTTCACTCCAATGGGTATGATTTTATGAAAATTGGAGAAGAAGCTAAGGTTGATGTAAAAGAATTTAAAGTTGTAGGAAACAAAATGAAAAGTTTAAAAACTTCAAGAAGTAAGGTGACTAAGGAAGGTTATACTTTCCATATTGTTGAACCACCTTTTTCAAAGGAATTTTTAGATTCTTTAAGAGAAATATCAGATGAATGGTTAGATGGAAGAAAAGAAAAAGGATTTTCAGTAGGGTTCTTTGATGAGGATTATTTAAATAAAGCTCCTATAGCCATTTTAAAGGATGCTGAGGGGGAAATAAAAGCCTTTGCTAATATTATGTATATGTATGATAATGAAAGTTTCTCAGTTGATTTAATGAGATTTAGCAAAAATACTCCAAGAGGAGTTATGGATTTTATGTTCATAAGTTTAATTGAGTATGGAAAAGAAAAGGGTTATAAGATATTCAACATGGGAATGGCTCCTTTAGCTAATGTGGGTTTATCTAAATATGCTTTCTGGAATGAAAAGTTAGCCCTTCAATTTTATGAAAATGGACAATCACTTTATTCATTTAAAGGATTAAGACGCTTTAAAGAGAAGTTTTGTCATAATTGGGAGTATAAATATATTGCTTACAGAAGAAATACATCCATACTAATAACAGTAATACAAGCAGCTATAGTTTGTTCAAGAAACAGAAATTTAGATGAAAGTATATTTATAAGAAACTTAAAAAGTATAATTAAATAAAAAATTATATTTTAACATAGGAATTGTTTTTAGAATTTTACTTATACATATATTAATTAAAAATAAAATATATGATTTTTAAAAGGACCTAATAATTGGTCCTTTTATTTAGTTTTAAATAACTTTTGATTTAAGTAGGTTATTAGTTTAAAATAAGTTTAAATAAGACACTTTATATTAAAAAAAGGAGCTAAGAAAATGAAAAAACTTAAATGGGGAATATTAGGACCTGGAAATATAGCTAGAGATTTTGCACAGGCTTTAAATAGAGTTAATGGAGAGGTTTATGCAGTAGCTTCTAGAAGTAAGGAAAGAGCAGAAAAATTTGCTAAGGAAAATAATGTTAAGAAAGCTTATGGAAGTTATGATGAGATCATAAAAGATGAAGATATAGATGTAGTATATATAGCAACACCACACAGTAATCATTATGAGTATATTATAAAAAGTTTAAATAATAATAAGCATGTTCTATGCGAAAAGGCTATAACTGTAAATCAAAAAGAGTTAGAAGAAGCTTTAAAAATAGCAAGAAAGAAAAATTTAGTTTTAGAAGAAGCAATGACTCTATTTCATATGCCATTATATGAAAAGGTTATAAAGAAAATAAATAATGAAGATTTAGGAAAAGTTAATATGGTTCAAGTTTCCTTTGGAAGCTTTAAAGAATATGATGAAAATAACAGATTCTTTAATCTTGATTTAGCTGGAGGAGCACTTTTAGATATTGGAACTTATGCCTTATCCTTTGCAAGATACTTTTTATCTAGCATGCCAGAGGAAATCTTAAGTACAGTTAAGAAATCTAGTACTGGTGTAGATGAGCAGTCAGGAATAATATTAAAGACAAAGGAAGAGGAAATGGCAGTTATATCACTAGCATTTAGATCTAAAATGCCTAAGAGAGGAATTGTTTCTTGCGACAATGGATTTATAACAATTGATAATTTTCCAAGAGCTAATAAGGCAACCATAAACTACCTGGATGGAACAGTGGAAGGTATAGAGTGTGGAGAAGAGGAAAAGGCCTTAGATTATGAAGTTAGCTTTATGGAATCTAGAATAAATGAGAATAAAGATTCTAAGAGTATAGAGTTAACATATGATGTTACAAAAATTATGAATAAGCTAAGAAAAGATTGGGAAATTATTTATCCATTTGAAAAATAAATATTAAAAGCTGAGATTACACATACTATTTTTTAACATTAGTTTGAAAGGAGAATTTAGTATGGAGAAAATTAATTGTTTAGTAGATGGCTTAGGAAGCTCTGTAAATAAGACTCAAGTTAAAAATGCTTTAGAAAATTTAGAAGGTGTTCAAAATGTATGTGTAGATGTAGATAGAGGAAGTATAGAAGTTATGTTTAATGAGCATACAAGTAAAAGTGAAATTGAAAACTGCATAGAAAACACAGGATTTTCTATAAGAAGTTAGTAAAATTTTTTTTGAAAGAAGATTTATTAAAAGCTATAATAAATCTTATAAAAATATTCCGAGTAATCACTATAAATTATTAGTGTAAATTTACTCGGAATATTTTATTAAAACTTTGAAACTTGCTTAACTTATAATAATTTAAACTTTTCAATGTAAAATCTTAAATTCTAAAATTTATTTAGAATTCTCTTAATATTATGTATAAGTTTTAGGTTTTTAGTTATGCTGAAGCTTCTTTAGTTTTTATAGCTTTTGAACGTTAATAGCTATTGGTCCTTTTTCACCTTCACTTATATCAAAAGAAACATTTTCACCTTCATGTAAATCTTTTTCAGTTCCTTTTTCCTTAACTTGTGATATATGTACAAACACATCATTACCTTCGTCACAAGAAATAAAGCCATAGCCTTTCTCTTGATTAAACCATTTTACTATTCCAGTTCTACTACTCATAAATACATCTCCTTAAATTTAAAAAGTCTAAACATTAATATTATTTCATATAATATGAAATTTAAACATATTTCTTTTAGAATTTTAGTTTTAGTTCTATCTTAAAATTTAAGTTGATTTTAATATGTTTTCTTAAAAAGTAATTTATCGTGAAAATACAAGAGTAAATTTAGTGGATTTTTACGTAAATTTGTAATATTATTGTATATAGTTTATTAGAAAGTTTTGGTAAAATTTTTATATTAAGAATTTAAGAAAGGAGATTAATATGAAGAATTTAGTTATTAAGTTTATTTCAATTTTTATAGGAATGATATCAATAGCATATTACATCTTAGTTAATATTTTAAGTGGAAAGACAACATTTAGCTTTTTTTACTTAATATTAGGCGTAAGTATTATATTATACACTCTTTTAATAAATAAGCTTTTAAAATTACAATGGTTTAAAAAGGTGCATAAGCCTATAAAATTTTTAACTCTTATATGCATAAGTCTATTTATAATAATAGAAAGTGCAATAATTTTCTATCCTAAAAAATCCTTAAAGCTTTGTGATTATATAGTTGTTTTAGGGGCTGGAATAAGGGGAGAAAATTTACTGCCACATTAAAAGACAGGCTAGATAAGACCATAGAATATTTAGAGAAAACTGGGTATACTGGAGACATTATAGTGTCTGGTGGACAAGGACCTGGTGAAAGTATAACTGAGGCTTGTGCAATGGAAAAATATTTGGTTGAAAATGGAGTACCAAAAGATAAAATTGTCCTTGAAAATAAAGCTACTAGTACATATGAAAATTTAAAATATTCTAAGGGAATCATAGAAAACTTAAGTGGAAAGCCTATAAAAGATTTAGATATTTTAGTTGTTACAACGGATTTCCATGCTATGAGGAGTAATCTTTTAGCAAAAAGGAATGGATATGATGATGTTTATTTATATACTAACAAAACTCAGTGGTATTTAGTGCCCTCTATGTATGCAAGAGAATTTTTCGCATTTGGTAAATCATACTTATTTGATAAGAGCATTTAACTTTAATAAATATTGAAACTTTAATTATTTAATTTAATTTAAATTAGATATGGTTATGATTAAAATCAAGGATAACTTATAATATAGAATTAAAGTGAAAAGCAGATTAGAAAAAAACTAATCTGCTTTTTGATTTAGCATGTAGTTACATGAATAAAATGTAAAAGGAGAATCACAACATAAAGAAACAAATTACAGGTTATATAGTTTAAGAATATTCATAGAAGATCCTACATGCTTGTGTAAAATAAGAAAAAGTGAGGTTAAAAATTATTAAATTATAATTTTTATTATTATATATTTATGAACTATTTTTATAAAATATTACAAAATATAAAAAAACTATAAATTTTTTTATTTACAAATTATTTGAAAATAGTTAATATGATATATAGAAATGATATTTTTATTGCACTTTGGAGGTGGTATGAATGGAAAGCGTTCCCCCTAGTAGGAACTTAAGATTAAAATTAAAAATAAGAGGAATGTTACATTTATATATACCTTTAAGCAGTAAATTATACTATAGATAGGTATTATTCCTCTTGTTTAAAGAAAAGAGGAAATGATATGAATAAAAGAATAACAAAAGAAAAACTAAAGGATATTTTAGCTAAATATCCAACTAACAAATTTGATTCTCTAGATGATATACATCCAGCTGATATATTGGATTTATTAGAAGAGAATAAGGAAAATATTAATCTTATAAAAAAACTTCCAGAAAATATGATTGCTGATATTATAGATTTTGCGAAGGATGATGAAAAGATAAATATATTAAAAAGTTTACCTGAAGAAAAGAAGAAGAGTGTTTTAAATTTAATAGCTTCAGATGAACTTACAGACCTTATGGCAAGTCTAGATCGTGAAGAAACTAGTAAATTACTTTCAAGTATGTCAGTTCAAGATGCTAAGGATTTAAGAAAATTATTGACATATGCACCAGATACAGCTGGTGGTGTAATGGCTACAGAGTTTATTTCAATAAAGGATACTATGAGCGTAAAAGAAACCTTAGAGTATCTTCAATTAGAAGCTCCAAAGGCTGAATCAGCTTATTACATATATGTGGTTGATGATTTAGGAATATTACAAGGAGTAGTTTCTTTAAGAGAACTTGTAATAAGCAAGTTTGACGAAAAAATTTCAGAAATTGTGAATAAAAATGTAATAAGTGTTCCTTTTGATATGGACCAAGAAGAGGTTGCAAATATATTTGATAAATATGGACTTTTAACAATACCTGTTGTTGATTATAAAGATATGCTTTTAGGTATAATAACAATTGATGATGTTATTGAAATTATAAAAGAAGAAACAACAGAGGATATACACCGTCTAGGAGGTGTAGATGGAGAAGAAAAAGTTGATAGTACTGTACGTGAGTCTGTAAAAAGTAGATTGCCATGGCTATTTGTTAACTTAATAACTGCTTTCTTAGCTTCTGCTACTGTTGGACTTTTTGAAGGAACTATTAGTAAGGTTGTAATTTTGGCTACATTCATGCCTATTGTTGCAGGTATGGGTGGAAATGGAGGAACTCAAACCTTAACAATTATAGTAAGAGGTATAGCTTTAGGAGAATTAACTTTTAAAAATGCAAAGAGAATTTTCTTTAAGGAAATTGGAGTTGGTATTTTAACAGGAGCTGCTACTGGATTAGTAACTGCAATAGTTGCTGTTTTGTGGTCAGGAAAACCTGCAATTGGAATAGTAATAGGATTAGCTATGATATTAAATATGACTGCTGCTACCTTTGCTGGATACTTAGTGCCAGTTGTTTTAAAGAAATTAAAAATAGATCCAGCTTTAGCTTCTGCTGTGTTTGTTACAACAGTAACTGATGTATGTGGATTTTTCTTTTTCTTAGGTTTAGGAACTTTATTCTTACCATATTTAATTTAGATTATTATTTTATTAAGAGGATGGAATTGATGAAGAAGAGTTTTAGAAATAAAAACATTTTATTAGTGATAATCTTATCACTTTTAGTATTTGTAGGAGGAGATATTTATTTTAGTAATCCTGATAATTTAGCAAAATTAGAGGTTTTAGATAATCCTCAAGGAATAATTAGTATACAAGAAACTAATAATTAAAAAGGTGCTGTATCAAAGTGATTTTAATAAAAACTTTGATACAGCACCTTTTATTTTGTTACTTTTTATTTTTTTTAGAGTGAATATATTCAGCTATAGAAATTATAAGACAAATAAAACATAAAATAGCAACTAAAATATAAACAAATCTCATTCCAGAAATAAATATATCAGGTCTATTAGGAATGGACCCTAAAACTCTAAAGCCAGATAATTTACTCATTTTTGCATATAAAATAGAAGTTGAAGCTGCTACTCCAAATGCAAGACCTAAATTTCTTATTAAGGCATTAGTACCTCCCGCTATTCCAAGTTTATTTTTAGGAACAGATGACATTATAAGGTTTGTATTTGGAGATTGGAATAGTCCATTTGAAAAACCTAATAAAGATAACATAAGGAATATTGCTGTTTCACTTGAATTACTATTTAATGAGGATAATAGAATCATTGAAATTCCTGTTAAAAATAATCCTATTAAAGTAAGTATTTTACTTCCTATTTTATCTGATAATGTTCCACTAAGTGGTGCAATAACGAACAATACAATTGGATAAGCTGTCATTATAAATGAAATTTTTCCAGCGTTATATCCTAAAATGTCATTTAAGTAAAATGGTTGAATAACATTAATTGTATTTATTGCAGTAAAGGAAATAAATGCGCATATTAAGCTTACTGAGAATATTGGTTTTTTAAATAAACTTAAATTAAGCATAGGATTTTTTGTTTTGTTCTCAAAGATTAAGAAGAAAGCAAGAATAATAAGTCCAATTATTAATCCTAAGATTACATATATGCTAGTAAAGCCTAGGTGTTGGCTAATTAATATTGATGTAAATATAAGGATTGTAGCAATGAAAAACATTATTGCTCCAGGTTTATCCATTGATTGAGATTCCTTAGGAATTCTTATTGGTAGATATTTTTTAGCAAATATGTAACATATTATACCTATAGGTACATTTATTAAGAAAATATAGTGCCAAGTGAAATATGTAACTATGAATCCACCTAATGCTGGTCCTAATATAGAACCTAAAGCAACAAAGGAACCAGATATACCTAAAGCTTTTCCTCTTTCCTTAGGAGAGAAAACATCTGTTATAATACCTTGGTTAGTTGCCATTAACATAGCAGCACCAATAGCTTGTACGACCCTAGATAATACTAGAATAGGAAGTGATGGAGATATTCCACAAAGTAATGATCCAAGAACAAATATTAAAATCCCTTTTGTAAATACTGAACTTTTTGAATGCATATCTCCTAATCTACCAAAGATTAAAATAGATGCAGAAATTATTATTAAATATGAACTTACAATCCATTCAGTTCCAGCCATAGTTGTTCCTAACTCTCTTTGAAGAATTGGAAGAGCTACGTTAACTATGCTACTATCTAAACATGCCATAAATGGTTGCATTACTAATACTGCTAATATAAACCATCTATTTTTATAGACTAAATCTTCTGTGTTTTTAGAGTTTTCATTAGCATTATTCACTTAATCATCTCCTTTATTAAATTTTAGTGAATTTTTGTTAAACATTAACTATACAATTATAAAACGATAAAATTTTATTGTCAAAATTAAATGAAATCTAAGTATATGTTATTATTAGGATAAAATTGTTATAACATATATCAAGTAAATAAGTTGCATAAATAGAGGTCTTAGTATGTTTAATATATTTTTTTACCTTAATAATTGTTTTAGGTATATTTTTTATTAGCTATTATATATTTAAAACTTAAATTTTACAAAGTATTAAATTAAAAAATAAATATAAAAATAGGTATTGGGAAAAATAATAATAAATTATTTCAAAAATGAGGAGGTAAAAATGAAAAATAATTTTTTAAAGCACAAAAAAAATCCATTAATGTATCCAGCTTATTGTGGATCATCTTCAACTAAAGGGGAAGGTTTTAAATTAAAACCTTTAGATTATTCTTATGATTCTTTAGAGCCATCAATAGATGAAGAAACAGTAAAAATTCATCACGATAAACACCAACAAGCATATGTTGATAAGTTAAATAAAGCTTTAGAAAAACATCCTGAGCTTTATGGTAAAAGTTTATATGATATCTTAAGCAATTTAGATGATATGCCAGAAGATATTATGGCTGACTTAGTAAATCAAGGTGGTGGAGTTTATAATCATGAATTCTACTGGAGCATTTTAGGAAAAGGCTCCAATAGACCAGTTGCTGAAATAGCAGATGCTATAGATAGAGATTTTGGTTCTTTTGAAAAATTTAAAGAGAAATTTAAACAATGTGGGATCTCTACCTTTGGTTCTGGTTGGGCATGGTTAGTTAGTGATAAAGATGGAAAATTAGAAATTATATCAACTAAGGATCAATCAACTCCTATTTCTTTAGGATTAATTCCTATATTAACAATGGACGTTTGGGAACATGCATATTACCTAAAATATCAAAATAAACGTCCAGAATATATAGATTATTTTTTCGATATTATAAATTGGAAAAAGTGTGAAGAATATTATAAAAATAGATAATGAAACATATGATAAAAATATATAATGAATTATAGAAAGAGCGTGTATCAAAGTAAGGTTTATTGAAAAATTATTTTGATACACGTCTTTTTAAACTCCAATTTTTTTAACTATTTACATAAACTGTAAACAATATTATAATTGTAATGTAAATATTTTGAAGTAGGAGGGACTATGAAAAGAAAAATGCTTAAAAGACTTTTAACTTCAGCTTTTGCTTGTATGTTTATTGCAAATGGATTAATAACTACTACTGTAAGAGCTGTAGAGCCTAAAACTGGAGAGGAAGAACAGGTTTTAGTTCCAAATTTAAATCCAATACCAGAAAATTTAGAGGTTGTAGGAGATGGATTTAAGATAACTTCTTCTATAAATTTAGTTGGTGTAGAAGAGGCAGATGAGAATGCAGTAAATGCTTTAAGGGAATTTTTAACTGCAAACAACATAGAAGTAAATAGTGAAAATGATCCAAATTCAACTACTCTTATAATAGGTGAGGTTGATGATAATATCCCAGAGCTAGATCAAGCTTTAAATGGAACTACAGCAGAAGATTTAAAAGAAGAGGGATATGCTTTAGTTTCAAATGATGGAAAAATAGCTATTGAGGGTAAAGATGGAGATGGAACTTTCTATGGAGTTCAAACATTTAAGCAATTAGTTAAGGAATCTAATATACCGGAAGTAAATATAACTGATTATCCAACAGTTAGTGCTAGGGGGATTGTAGAAGGCTTTTATGGAACGCCTTGGACACATCAAGATAGATTAGATCAAATTGAATTTTATGGAGAAAATAAGTTAAACACATATATTTATGCTCCTAAAGATGATCCATATCACAGAGAAAAATGGAGAGAGCCATATCCAAAAAGTGAAATGCAAAGAATGCAAGAACTTATAAATGCTTCTGCTGAAAATAAGGTTGATTTTGTTTTTGGTATTTCTCCAGGAATAGACATAAGATTTGATGGGAAAGCAGGAGAAGAAGATTTTAAGCACTTAATAACAAAGGCAGAGTCTTTATATAAAATGGGAGTAAGAAGCTTTGCAATATACTGGGATGATATTAAAGATAAAAGTGCAGCTAAACATGCTCAAGTGTTAAATAAATTTAACGAAGAGTTTGTAAAGGTTAAAGGGGATGTAAAACCCTTAATAACAGTTCCAACAGAATATGATACTGGAGCTATGGTAAGTAATGGACAGCCTAGAGCGTATACTAGAATTTTTGCAGAAACCGTTGATCCTAGCATAGAAGTTATGTGGACTGGTCCTGGAGTTGTTACAAATGAAATTCCTTTAAGTGATGCAAAGCTTATAAGTGGAATATACAATAGAAATATGGCTGTATGGTGGAATTATCCAGTAACAGATTATTTTAAAGGCAAACTTGCTTTAGGACCAATGCATGGATTAGACAAAGGATTAAGTCAATATGTAAATTTTTTCACTGTAAATCCAATGGAACATGCTGAGCTTTCAAAGATATCAATACACACAGCTGCAGACTATAGCTGGAATATGGATAACTATGATTATAATAAAGCTTGGAATAGAGCAATCGATATGCTTTATGGTGATTTAGCAGAAGATATGAAGGTATTTGCAAATCATTCAACAAGAATGGATAATAAAACTTGGGCTAAATCAGGAAGAGAAGATGCTCCAGAACTTAGAGCTAAAATGGATGAACTTTGGAATAAATTATCTTCTAAAGAGGATGCAAGTGATCTTATAGAAGAGTTATACGAAGAATTTGCAAGAATGGAAGAAGCTTGTAATAATCTAAAAGCAAATTTACCTAAAATTGCTTTAGAAGAATGCTCAGGACAACTTGATGAGCTTATCAATTTAGCACAAGGTGATAAAGCTTCATTAGATATGATTGTATCTCAATTAAATGGAAATACAGAGTCTTATGAAAGTGCTAAAGAAATTGCACAAAATAAATTAAATACAGCTCTAAGTAGCTTTGCAGTTATATCTGAAAAGGTTGCTCAATCATTTATACAAGAAGCTTTAAGTTTTGATTTAACATTAATAAATCCAAAAACAGTAAAGGTAACAGCTTCGTCAGAAGAGACTTCAGGTGAAAATGCACCAGCTTCCTTTGCTTCAGATGGTGATATAAATACTTTTTGGCATAGTAAATGGTCAGCACCTGCTCATGGAGGTCCTCATTATTTAACTTTAGAATTAGATAATGTGTATGAAATAAATAAAGTTAAATATGTCCCAAGACAAGATAGCAAAAATGGAAGAATAACAGGATACAAAGTATCTGTTAGTTTAGATGGAGAAAACTTTACAGAAGTTAAATCAGGAACTTTAGAAGATAACGCAGCTATTAAATTTATAGAATTCAATAGCGTTGAAGCTAAATATGTAAGATTAGATGTTACAGATACTGTTTCAGATCAAGCAAATGGTAGAGGAAAATTTGCTACTGCTGCAGAGCTTAATGTTCATGGTAAGTTAAAAGAAAATGCTGAGGTGACAGGAAGTTCATCTCTTGAAGCTTTAGATGAAGTTAAAGTTGGAGAAAACTTAGAAGTTGGAGTAGGCATAAACGAGTTAGCAAATTCAGAAGCTTTTGCTTATGATTTCACATTAAATTATGATGAAAATGCTTTTGAATATGTAGAATCAACTTCTGTAGATGGAGTATTTGTAAGTTCTAAGAAAATAGGAGATGGAAAGGTTAGAGTGCTTATAAGTTCTTTAACTGGCGAACCATTACCAGTTAAAGATGCTTTAGCAAAAGTTGTGCTAAGAGCAGAAGCTAGGGCTGAAGGAAGTAATTTAAGCGTAACAAATTCAAAAATTGGAGATGAAAAAGGCGTAGTTCATGAGATTATAGGAACTGAAAAAGTAGTCAATATAATTGAAGGAATTAGTCCAGAAATTATTGTAAATCCAGTAAGAGATTTTAAAGCATCAAAAATTAGTAAAAAAACTGTAACAGTAACTTGGACAGAACCAGAAACAACAGAAGGTTTAGAAGGATACATTCTTTATAAGGATGGCAAGAAGATAGCTGAAATAGGAAAAGATGAAACTTCATATACATTTAAAAAGTTAAATAGACACACAATCTATAACTTTAAGATTGCAGCTAAATATTCAAATGGTAAAGTTTCAAGAAAAGAAAGTCTAACTTTAAGAACTGCAAGATAGTAATACAAAATAATAATAGGTGTATCTCATTTTGAGATGCACCTATTATTAAATTAGATAGAATAGAAGAGTATATATTATTTTATTAAGTAGAAATATTATGAAATATATTTAATGGTATGACTTTTTTATGTATAAAGAAATATTGCTCTAAAAATAGAGAAATTTAAAATCAGTAAAATGTGATATAAAACACATTTTATGAATTTTGAATTTATTATATTTTAAAATATTTATTGAAAAGGGATAATAGATGAAAAATAAAAAAATTATTTCAATAATTTGGAAAAAAATATGAGAATTATTCTCAAATGTTGTAATAAAATAAAAAATATTGAGTTTTTTTAGAAAAATTTTTAGAAATATATTGTTACATCGCCATTGTTTTGTTAAAATATACGTGAGGGTAATTTAATATCCCATAGGGACAAAAAAAGTCCCAAGTTGTTAAGAGGAATAGATATAGTAAATTTTTACTATAAGTTATTTTTTAGGGAGGAGAAATGAATATGATGTATTCAAGCGAAGTTCAAGAAATGTGTGTAATTGCTAAAGGTCCAAACCATGGTCCAGCACCAATCCCTGTAGAAGGTAGATGG